>JBBSPC010000123.1:0-15382 GCA_038259125.1 Chroococcales cyanobacterium
ACCAGTCATCGACAAGGACAAAAATTGTAATTACGAGGCTTTCAAAGTTTATGCTATTCATGAGGGAGGATTTTGATGAGAAGCTTGATAACTTTCATCTTCAGTCTTTTCCTCATTTTTTCCTAATTCACATCAGACGTAATTTAATTCACATCAAACATTTAATAGCAAATTTAATCATCAAAACGAATAATATCATCATCTCCTAAGTATTCGCCGTTTTGCACTTCAATCATTACTAAAGGAATTACTCCAGGGTTTTCGACTCGATGGGCAGTATTCATAGGTACATAGGTAGATTGATTCTGCATTACTAAAGTTTCTTTGCCATCACAAATCACTTTAGCCGTACCTGAAACTATAATCCAATGCTCACTTCGATGATAGTGCATTTGGGTACTCATGTGTTCTCCAGGTTTAATTTCAATGCGATTAATACAATACCTTTCCCCTGCATCTAAAGGCTCAACTAAACCATAAGGAGGAGTACGGGTTTCATGATCCGATGGCGATAAAGTATCCTTATCCTTATTACGGCTATTATTGTTTGTGTCACTCATAGTAAATTTTAGATTTTACTCTTTATCTAATAGTTTAAGTCAATTTTTTAAATCGATAGTTCAGACAGTTTTGACAAAAGCTCGCAAAGGCTAATTTATTTTTGATTATTTCAGTCGAGAGTAAGGCTAAAATACCTATTTTTCATTACCTATTAAATTTTGTCCGAACCATTATTAAATACAAGGCGATTAACCGCTAAAGTTTTTTAGCCTGATAAGTATAAAAATTACCCAAAATTCCCACGGTTTCAAGATGATAAGTAGGAAAAGGAGAAGGTAAAGGTAAATCTGCTTGATAAATACTAAAAAGTAAAAAATTCTGACGTTTTGTTTGTTGACTAACAATTTGAGTTAAATAAGGACTAGCGGTATTGACGACAACGTGACATTGACCTTCTAGCCATACTCCCCAATCTTCCATCACCTGAGCGCAAACTTTGTCTTTAAAACGTGTTTTAAATGTAGCTTCAGCATATTTCTGATATCCTTTCTCGCCTGGATTAGTTATAAAAGCGATCGCACCCAATCCTATGATAATAATTCCCACAACACCACTAATTCTAGAGCTAGCCATGTAATTTAAACGTGATTTCTCTCTAATTTTAAACCCTCTAATTTTAAACCATGGTATTTAAATGTTGATTGGGGGTGATATAATACATAACTGTATGAATGGCGGGCGTAGCCAAGTGGTTAAGGCAGTGGATTGTGATTCCACCATTCGTGGGTTCAAGTCCCATCGTCCGCCCTTGTTCTTGGGCTTTGAGCCTTAGAATTTTCAGACTTAAAAGGGTCAGCACAACCTAAAGAGTCGCTCAAAACTAATTACATTGCTTGCCTTTGTCTTTGTCTGACCGTTGGTCAAAAATGGTGACATTTGTTTTATCTAAGGAATTAAAAACCAAGCTGACTAAACCACTTAAAATAGGCTCAGTGGTAGTAAATAGCCGTGTCTTGCAGTCTCCTTTATCTGGGGTTACTGATTTAGTCTTCAGGCGATTGGTGAGGCGATATGCACCTGATTCAATGATGTATACCGAGATGGTGAGTGCTAGAGAGATTCATCATCTGACCGAATTGCCGACAATTATGGCGATCGCCCCTGACGAAAGTCCGATTAGTATTCAGCTATTCGACTGTCGCCCAGATTTTATGGCTCAAGCAGCGCAAAAAGCTGTGGCAGAAGGAGCAAACACCATAGATATTAATATGGGTTGCCCTGTAAACAAGATTACTAAAAAAGGCGGCGGCTCATCTTTGTTACGTCAACCAGAAGTAGCAGAAACAATAGTTAAAACTGTGGTAGAGGCTGTGGATGTTCCCGTCACGGTAAAAACTCGTATTGGTTGGGACGATAAGGAAATAAACATTATTGATTTTGCTCGCCGAATGGAAGCTCAAGGCGCACAGATGTTAACTCTTCATGGACGAACTCGCGCCCAAGGCTATAGTGGTAATGCTCGTTGGGAGTGGATTGCTAAAGTGAAACAGGCTCTGGTTATTCCTGTCATTGCTAATGGTGATATTTTTTCAGTAGAAGCTGCCGTTAAGTGTCTGGAAATAACTAATGCTGATGGGGTGATGTGTTCAAGGGGGACTTTAGGCTATCCTTTTTTGGTAGGAGAAATCGATCACTATTTAAAAACAGGTGAAATTTTACCTCCTCCTTCCGTAATTACTAGATTAGAGTGTGCCAAAGAACATCTATTAGGCTTGTGGACATACAAAGGACAAAGAGGCATCTATCAATCTCGCAAACATTTAGCCTGGTATTGTAAAGATTTTCCCGGTGCAGCAGAATTACGCGATCGCTTATCCCAAATTGAAAGCCTAGAACAAGGATTGGTAATACTAGATCGGGCGATTAGTGATCGAGGTTAATTCTTTCCTGATCCTAGATCCCTCTTTCTTTATCCCTTTTTAGTACTCTCTGATACAATAAACGGTTGCTTATGGGCAAATATAAAACCGAATAAAAAAAAGAATTATGAGACGCAGACAAGTACTTGATAAAATTGCGATCGCTGCCACCACTAGCACTATCTTAGTTGCCTGCGATCAAACTAATAACAGTCCCAGTGTTCAAGCAGATAGTCTGCCTAATATCAAATGGCGTATGGTAACCAGCTGGCCCAAATCCCTCGATACTATCTATGGTGGGGCGCAAACAGTATGCGATCGCCTTGCTGCTATGACGGGAGGTAAATTTACCATCGAACCCTATGCAGCAGGGGAAATTGTTCCTGGCTTGGAAGTATTAGATGCGGTACAAAATGGCACAGTTGAATGTGGACACACAGCCAGTTACTATTACGTGGGCAAAAATCCCGCTTTGGCTTTTGGTTGTTCTGTTCCTTTTGGCCTAACTGCACAACAGCAAAATGCTTGGTATTATCATGGTGGAGGTTTAGCAGCTATGCACGAACTGTATAGCGATTTTAACGTGATTAACTTCCCTGCTGGTAATACGGGGGCGCAAATGGGAGGCTGGTTCAAAAAAGAAGTCAAATCTCTACAAGACTTACAAGGCTTAAAAATGCGTATTCCTGGCTTGGGGGGAGAAGTCATGTCTCGCTTGGGAGTAAATGTTCAGGTACTTCCAGGAAGCGAAATCTATCTGGCTTTAGATAGGGGGGCAATTGATGCTGCCGAATGGGTTGGTCCTTATGACGATCTTAAGCTAGGTTTAAATAAAGCTGCATCCTACTATTATTATCCTGGCTGGTGGGAACCAGGTCCCACTTTAGAGGTGCAAATAAATAAATCTCAGTGGGATAAATTACCCGTTGAGTATCAAGAAATTTTTAAATCCGCAGCGATGTCAGCTAATCTCAATATGCTGTCAAAATATGATGCTTTAAATCGAGAAGCTTTAAAAACTCTGATAGACGGTGGCACAAAGTTAACTCCATATCCCGCAGAGATATTACAAGCAGCACAGAAAGCAGCCTTTGAATATTATGAATCACAATCTGCTAAAAGCCCTGGCTTTAAAAAGGTATACGACCAATGGAATCAATTCCGTAAGGGAGTTTCTGAATGGAATAAAATAAATGAGCTAAGTTTTACTAGTTTTGTTAATAAGTAAAACCACTTTTGCTTACTTGTTTTTTTTATTCCTTAGTCGGATTTTAATCTCAACTCTAGTGGATAAACTAATCAATGAAACAAGAGTAATTTTAATTGGTGGTTCTTCTCATGTAGACAAATCAACCCTTGCCCAATCTTTAACAGCAAAGCTGGGTTGGAATTATCTTTCTACGGACAATCTTGCCCGTCATCCTGGTCGTCCTTGGGTAAATGCTGATGGAAAGTCTATTCGAGAACACGTAATTGAGCTTGCTAACGCTAGGCAGACATTGGCTGAATCTGTGGCAAATTATAATAATCCTGATTTATTATCAGAAGCCTCTGCTGCTGGAAGAATTAGAAGTTTAGAATGTGCTTGGGCAATAGAACAAGCAATTACATTAATTTACCAATTACAAAACGAATTGGGTGCTGTAAGCGATCGCCTTATTGATCTTCAGGACAAAATTCGTCAAGAATGCCTTCAAGTAATCGAAAGTTGTGATTCCCAGGATCAGCTTGATTTTCTCTTTCCTGAAATAGCCTGTATTTGCGATCGCGATCTATTAGTTTTAAACATTTGGCAGCAACAATCAGAATATATTGATACTTTACCCGCTTCAGAATTAGAACTTTTAGCGCTCCCTCAAACTAATACAATCGAAAATAATTAGGAATTAGATATAGTCGAAAAACCAGTGGAACAAATGCAATATGAAGATTTACAAGAAAAATCTTATTATCTTTCTTTAGTCGATCAACTTAAATTCAAAGTTTCGCCTGATTTGAGAAAACAACATGAGGTTTATGTCAGCGATCGCGCTACTGCCTCTGGACATAATACATTAACTAAGAATATTGCAATTGCCTCTAATCTTAGCGTAGCTAATCTTTATTGGTATTTTCAAGCCAAGGAAGAACAGAAATTTGAATTAGAAACAATATCTTAAAAATTTAAGTAATATTTTTGAAATTGGGCGCAATTTTTGACCTTGAATATTTCAAATCAAGAGAGATTAAATAAAGAAGTAACAAATAAGAATTCTAAAGTGGTGATTCAAAGCTACTTTGGGTCTTTCTTTAAGTCTTTAATGATTTTCCTGAACAGCATTATATTGCTTCTCTGTGATGCGTCCAGCCCCGTACAGAGTATCAGTAATTTCCGAAATACTCAAAACTGAGTGAGCTCGATAACCATTATCTGCTAGGCGATCTTTCACTCCACCTTCGTGATCGATAAATACCACAATATCTTCAATCTTTAAACCAGCAGATTTGAGCTTTTCTGCCCCTTCCATCACGCTTTTGCCACTAATTAAAATGTCGTCAATTACAACCACCTTTTCCCCTGGATTAAAGCCACCTTCGATTAAACGCCGAGTACCATGAGCTTTTACTTCTTTGCGGGGAAAAATCATCGGACGCTGAAGATTTAACGCTAATCCCGTTGCTGTGGGCAATGCACCATAGGGAATACCTGCAATCCGATCAAATTCCAAGTTCTGCACTATATCGCCGTAGGCACTTAAAACTTGATTAAAAATTTGCGGATTAGAGATTATCTTACGCAGATCTATATAGTAGGAAAAAGTTGCCCCCGAAGCCTGAACATATTCTCCAAATAATAAACAGCCAATATCGAATAACTGGAGAATTAAAGATTGATAAGGATGCTGATTAAGCAAACAAACATTTGGTGTCCAAAGCTGACAGCTTGACCCCTGCTTGATCCTTAACTCTCGAAACTTGTTAACATTTTGATTAAGTTGTGCAACTTGGTCAGCAAGATTATTAGCAGCCAAAAAGTCCTGGGGAACGGGAATTAGTAATCCTTCACCATTGTCATCTAACCCTGTGTTGATCAGAGATTCAAAATTATTACTACTCCAAAGACTACGAAGTAGAATTGTCCTTTCTGGTGCGATCGCTCTAATTCTACTTAAAACTTCAGGATTAGTCGTACCTACTTCTAGGTATAGCTGTTCTGGAGTTGCCCAAGTTTGAGCTTCTTTAACTACCTGTAGATAAAATGGTTGCTCTAAACTAGGATATCTTTGCAGTTTCTCTGCTTGAGGATTGGAAGTATGACTGAGGATAAATACGGCTTTATCTGAATAAACCAAAAAAGGTGCAGCATGATCTTGTCCTGCGAAGGGAGTAAGAGTTACCGCATCTACCTGCCATCGAGCAAAAATAGTTTCAGCAAAGACAGTACTAGTATTTAGATCGCTGTGTTTGGCATCTAAGATGACGGGAATTGCTGAGGGAATAGCTGACAAAATACGCTCCAATAGCTGCAACCCTTCAATCCCTAATGCTTGATAAAAACCCAAAGTGGGTTTGTAGGCGCAAACGCGATCGCTAGTTGATTTAATTACCCACAATAACCAAGCTTCAATAGAGTTAATTAAATTATCGTCATCTTTTTTTAGATAATCAGGAGGCATCATTTCAGGATTAGGATCGAGTCCCACAACCAAGAGACTGTTATTCGTAGCGATCGCCTGATCTAGTTTGTCAGCAAAATTCATCTTCAGTTAAAAAAAGATCGTGAGCCAAATACAGGGAGGTTCAGTACTGGTATACTCAACTCGATGTTTTTGATGAGCAGGAATAAATAAATAATCCCCTGTGGTTAGCTTAGTACGAGAACCGTCTTCATAACCAAGTTCTCCTTCTCCTTGAAGAACAATTAACCATTCATCTCTTGCTTGGTCATACCATTCTCCTTCTGGGGTAACTTGTCCCGTAGATACTACTTTTTCGATCAGAACTTTGTCATTATCTACCAACGCCTCAAATAATTCCTCTTGAGGTAATTTAGTTGACAGATCAAATATATTTTTTATCCTTTCCTCATCCTTCATTTCTCATCTCTTATCCTTTCAGAAAACCAGCCCACAGCATCCTCTAAAGCCCGATCAATATCAGACTGGGGCAAACCCAATTCGCTCACGGCTTTTGTCGCATCATAAAACATCTTTTGTTTAGACATTCTAACTCCATCTATAGCAAGGGTTGGCTGCTTACCCAGCCTGGCGAGAATGCTTTCTTCTAACCAAGCAACACTATAAGGTATCCAATAGGGAATAGTAGATTTTGGTGCGGGTAAACCCGTAATTTTGGCTAGCTTATCTAACAATTGGGCAAAAGTTAAATTTTGATTGCCTAAAATATAGCGATCGCCTGTTTTACCTTTTTCCAATGCCAGGATGTGTCCCCAAGCTACATCTTTGACATCAATTAAGTTTAATCCCGTGTCTACATAAAAAGGCATTTTTCGTTGCAAAAACCTGACAATAATCTCTCCTGTAGGAGTTGGTTTAAGATCCAACGCACCTATAGGTGTACTAGGATTAACAATCACTATATCTTGTCCCTGCTGGACTGCTTTTACTGCTTCTTGTTCGGCGTAATACTTAGACTTCTTATAATATCCTACCAGCTTATCTACGGGGCTTTGATAGGTTTCGTTGACTGCCACGCCGCTATTCACGCCAATCGCTGCTACCGAGCTGGTATATACAGTTCTCTCAATACCTGCTTGACGGCCGCAGCTTAGAATATTGCGCGTACCCAAAACATTGCTGCGGTAAAGTAACTCGCGATCGCTTTGCCACAGAGAATATTGAGCAGCAACATGAAATAATATCTGACAGTTAGACATTTGTTGAGCTAGATGGCGATCATTTAAATCTCCTCTAACAATTTCTACATTCAAAGATGTCAGATTATCTAAACAGCTATTTTCCCTTACTAGAGCTTTAACTGCATATCCTTGCTGTAACAACAGTCTAACTAAATTTGCGCCGATAAAACCTGTCCCGCCTGTCACAAATGCCCGCATTTATTTAAATTGCTAATTGCTATTTTTAATTAAGGCTCAACAGCAATTTTACATTCATTTCTTTCTTGGTCGAAATCAATACGCTATCTTTAAAGAAGATAAGCAAACCTGGAAAAATAGCTCTATTAATTTATGAATAGTCGAGAATTAGCTCAGTATATTGAAGCTACTGACGGTATATCTAAACCCTGGCTGTTGGTACAGTTAAGACTAAAAAAATTACAAGAGCGCAAAAATGAAATCCCGCCTCAAGAATATATGAAGGAACTTGAAAATATTCAAGCCGATCTACTAAAGTTAGGGGAATGGTGGAAGGGAAGGGAGAGTGAAGTTTTTGGCTCATAATTCAGTTCGTAATCAGCAAGTAGGGTGGGGAAACTAAAAGTGAAGTTTAACAGCCTACTTGAAAAACAATCTTGCCCACCTTAGAAGATTGTTTTTCGATGCTTCAGATTTGTCAGTGATTAATAATACTCCATAGAAGATATCTATAGTACTCATCGTCTTTGCTATATTTTCTCAAGCAGCATAGGAATCTATAATAATCACACAAGTAAGATTTAATGATTCTGGAGAAATTCTTATGGCGCGAATGTATTACGATGAAGATGCCAACCTAGACCTGTTGAAAGATAAGACAGTAGCAATTCTTGGCTATGGTTCTCAGGGACACGCCCACGCTCTAAATCTCAAAGATAGCGGTGTAAACGTAATTGTTGGCTTATATCCTTCCAGTAAATCAAAAGCTAAAGCAGAAGCAGATGGTTTAACTGTCCATTCCGTAGAAGATGCAGCAAAAGCAGCAGATCTAATTATGATTCTGTTACCAGATGAGGTTCAAAGGCAAGTTTATACCGAGCAAGTTGCACCACACTTAACAGACGGTAAAATGCTGGCGTTTGCTCACGGGTTCAATATTCACTTTGGTCAAATTGTGCCTCCTAGCACGGTAGATGTGATGATGGTTGCACCCAAAGGACCAGGGCATTTAGTCAGACGTACCTATACTCAAGGACAGGGTGTACCTTGCCTGTTTGCAGTTTATCAAGACGCTACTGGTCAAGCACGCGATCGCGCTATGGCTTATGCTAAAGGTGTAGGTGGTACAAGAGCAGGTATCTTAGAAACTTCCTTTAGAGAAGAAACAGAAACAGATTTATTTGGCGAACAGGCAGTTCTTTGTGGTGGCTTGAGTGCCTTAATTAAAACTGGTTTTGAAACCTTAGTCGAAGCTGGTTATCAGCCTGAATTAGCTTATTTTGAATGTCTGCACGAAGTTAAGCTAATTGTCGATCTAATTGTCGAGGGTGGTTTAGCCAAGATGCGCGACAGCATTTCTAATACCGCCGAATATGGTGACTATACCCGTGGTCCTAGAATAGTCAACGAAAGTACTCGCGCTGAGATGCGTAAAATTCTCCGAGAAATTCAGCAGGGAGACTTTGCCAGAGACTTTATTCTCGAAAACCAAGCTGGTAAACCTGGATTTACTGCTACTCGCCGTTTAGAATCAGAACATCCTATCGAAGAAGTAGGAAAAGATGTTCGCGCTCACTTTAGCTGGCTTAAAGATGACAAGTAATGAAAATAATGCTTTAAATTTATATTTTTGAGGCAAAAAAATCGGTTAATGTTACAATCGCCTTCCGCAATTAATTAATATAACAATCGATAAAACCTATAAACTTTGTAAGGGCGTGTCTTGGTGAGCATTCCCTAGCAAGGGAATGCTTTCCGATGTTGAACCCTTTAGGGGGTCTCACCGCTTTCGCGAAACGCCCCTACAAATTTTGAATTAAAGCATTGGTTCTTTGTTCAAATGAACATCAATAATTTCCTGACGGGGTAACAAACCAATCAAAAAATAATTAATATTGGTTTTTAATTGTTGACTACCACTACTATATGGTTGAGGTAAAAACAAGTCTCCAGCTATGATAAAAGTAACTGAAACAGTCAAACAAAATTCAACAAATAATTTCCAACGCATTTTTGTTAAACCCAATTTTGAATTTGATTGTCCTTTAATAGCAGATTAAGCGATTATTTAGAAATATATAAAAGCTCGATGAATTAAGGCTTGTAATACTCTAAGTTTAATTACTTTGATATTAAATAACTTCAGTATTCATACTAAATAAATTAGCTTGTATATAAATAAAATTTAAGAGTTTTCCCCAATAAAAAACCGCTTCTAGAGATAACTAAAAGCGGAGAAGCAATTTATTTAACAAATATGCGATTGACTTAATCTATTACTGTAAATTAATCACGGCTATTCATCGCCAGTAATAGACGCAGAATAAATACAAATAGGTTGATGTAAGTAAGATACATCGACAAAGCGGCAGGTAGATACTGTTCGTCTTTGTAGGTGCGAGGTAAGATATAAAAATCTACGACAGCCACACCTGCAAACAAAGCCACACCTAAACCAGAAATAGCTACTTCTAGCCAGCTAGGAGTGTAAACGCCGAATAGGGAAAAAAGTAATTGTCCGACTAAGACAACTAATAAAGCAGTAACACCCAGACGTACTGTTTGCGCGAGAGCTAAACCATCTTCATCGCTGAGGTTTGAGCCGATTTTACGCCCGACTATAAAGGTGACACCACAGCCAAGGGCAGCAATTCCTACACCCTGTATACCTACCCCTGAATTACTAAGAGCGAGATGAACAATACCACTAAGGGTATATCCTGATAAAAGACTATAAAGAACTAATAAAGGTAAAGCGGTACTGTTGTTTCCTTGGTTCGCCACTCCACGAGCCACAAAGAAAAGAACTAATTCTGCAATCATTGCCCCAATAAAGGTGGGCATGAATAAATCTGGACGAGAAGCAATTACGCCTAAACCGCCATAAGTTCCTAAAGCAGTTAATACCAAACCGCCACCTAAATAAGGTAAAGCGTTGGGAATTACATTAGGTCCGAGGATCGCCTGTCCCTGAACCTCCTGCATTGCTTTTCTAAAATTACTACTACTACTCATGATCTAAAATTTATATTTACACTTTTATGTTGCTGATTAATATTAATTTTAATTCAACCAGCAATTTTAAGGTGTGGGAAGATTACCGAATCTTTAGGTTTCTTCTGTTAAATATTAATAAAAACTCAAAGGCAAGATGTTTTAGTAAGCCTTACCAATCATCTTCGTCATTTTGTCTTTCTAGTAAAGATATAGCCAAAGCGATCGCTTTTTTGACGCCTTCATCTTTTTCTCGATCTAAAGCAGTCTGTAGCGACTCAAGGGAATCGCGATCGCCAATTTTCATCAAGGATAAAGCTGCTGATTTGCGAGTTTCTGCCTCTGCATGATTTAGCAACAATCTTAAATCAGTAATAGCTGGCTGATATTTTAGGTTACCCAGTACGGCTGCTGCTTCGCTGCGGACGTTGGTTGCAGGATCTTGTAAAGATGTAACTAATAAATTTAGTGCCTTAGCATCACGACGATCTTCTTCTACTACTTTAGCGATCGCACCTACCACCGCAGCCCGAACTTCCGGAGAGTCTGAGTCATAAACTTCGTATAGCTTATCTTTTGCCTTAGCACCAATAAACGCCAATGCCCAAGCTGCATGACCTTTATTGCTTTCAGTAGATTCTTTGGCAGCCAACACTTCTAACAAAGGCGTTACCGATGCTTCTCCTGTCCGCGCCAGTGCGCCAATGGCAGATGCTTGCACTACTGTATCTTCGTCGTTTAATAGTGCCTGGATCAAATACGGGACAGCCTTGGGATCCTCAATCAAAGTTAAAGTTTTTCCTGCTGCTCTTCTAACCACTGCATTAGAATGATGTAATAAGGCATCGATCAATAGATCTACGGCGGGTTTGCCTACCTCTGCTAAAGCCTCTGCATAGCCTAGTCTGACCATGCCCCGCGTATCCCCTAAGCATTCCACCATTTGCCACAAAAGCTGTTGGTCACTAAAATCAAAAGTTTCTTGAGCAAGCTGCTGATTTATTTTGACTAACAGTTCATCTGTTTCTTCGTGATCGAGCAGCAGCGTATCACCATTCTTAGAAGTGTTAGGGGTATTAGTCATTTCTAATTATTCTCAGTCAAATTAGCTTGTTGTTCACGGATTCTTGCTAGTTTGGCATCAATTTCTGCTAGCTGTGGCTCTAACTTTGCCATAGTTGCTTTTTTGGACAGCTTGGCTTTTTTTGCTGCTTCTAAAGTTTCGTTGACCAGGCGATCGCGATATTGCTCAAATTCTACAATCAGTTCTGCCAAATCCTCTGCCGTTACTGGAGTGTCAGTCATATCTTGCTATTTCCTAAAAGAATTTATTTATATTTTTCAACCTTACTAATTTTCTCAGATTGTTAGCTAACAGTAAACGGCGTTGTTAATTTTATCTGTGAAAGCGATCGCTTTTTCGTAGGGTAAGCAAAAATTTATCAGAGTAAAAATCGTTGCCACAAAAGCTCATTGCCCAGCAAAACTATACACTTGCTCCTCGCAAATACAACACTAATTGTAAGTTGATGCTGGTCGGTTTGATTGACATTTGAGAATACTCTTATCTAGTATAAAATTTCGCTTCATGCCCACCCTACGTCTATTTCTCTGGTTTTTCATCTTGCCAAGTTTTGGTACAGACGACAAATAGCTCAACCCCAAATTCGTCAGACTGAATCTCTGCTGGTAAAGAACGGAATTTAGAACGAGAAAACAGTTTTTCGAGATCTTCGGCAGAGCGATAAATAGAGTGCCATTCGAGAATGTGTTCTAACAAAACGCGATCGGGATTAGCAGCATGAAAGTTACCTAAAATCACAGTACCGTTAGGTAAAAGACGGTCATAAATCCAGTCTAAGATGCGAATCAACTCGCGATCGCGTAGGTAATTTGCCATACTGATGCTATAGATCATCTGCTGAGGTGGAATATCTATATGGCTATAGCCTTCAGCTAATAAAAAGAGATTATCTTGAATAAAAGTTAAATTGTCCCTAAAGCCCCATTTGTGAGCCACAGCAGCAGCGGCAGCTAAATCTTGGTGATTAAAGTCTATACAGGTAACATGAGCATTCGGTGGTGAACTTTGGAAATAAAGATCTAACATTTCTGGTGCAGAACCACTGGCCAAACTAGTGACAGGCATAGGATCGTCCGCTGACCAATCTTCTGCTAACTGTTTAACGGTGTCGGTAATTATGCTCCCACGATTTCTCAGAGCTAAAAAAGTGGGTAATGAACGAATCCAACGGTCTAAATAAATTCCTAAATGTCCATCTCCTTCTGGCTCATTTTGAGATAAAAGTCTGGTGATATAGCAATCGCTGACACAATCTCCAGGCTTACGAAAGGCGCGATCAAAAAAGCTACTGAGCATATAAAAAGGAAAAGTCTCGCGAAATAAGTAAGTTCCAATCGCTTTTTGCATAGCTGGCTCTTGAATAATCTGCTCTCTCAAAGAATTGAGCAGCATATTGCAAACTTTATTAATTTGTTCTTGAGCTTCGGTTTCGCTCAGTTTTTTTTCGCGAATAGACTGTTCAATATGATAGAGATCTTCTTTAAATAATTCTGTTTCGCCAATTAATTCAGGAGGTATGCTGTCTTGCCCAACCTGTCCCGTTCGCTGTATCTCATATTTAGGAGCGATGCGTACTCGTCGCATCAAATGAGCCACTAAAGAAGAGGTTTGACGCAAACGGCTAGCAAGATTGTGCGCCAAAGACTGATAAAAACGGTCTGATAAACCTGGCACAGAAGTCAGCAGAGAATAGAGATTTTGCTTATCTAAAATACAAACTTCCACTTTGCCTTGAGCAATCACCGCAGCACTAGCGGGAACTTCTTCTAAAAAAGACATTTCGCCAAAAACCTCTCCTGGCTCAAGAAATGAAATTGCCACTCCTCTACCAGAAGCCGATCTTTCAACTCTAACTATGCCTTTTCTGACTAAATAAATCTGATGAGACAAACGACCTTCTTTGAGAATCACCTCATTTTGCTCGTAGGTGGCAACTTGAGCTTTTTCCAGTAGAACATTATAATCTTCCGTGGTTAGATATTTTAATTTGCTGTCCATTTACTGTGATTTCTCCATGCTCCACCCAGTCATAGTTCCCAAATTAATCATTCCGCGCATCATTTTGGGGAAAAGAATTAGCAAATTGGCAATTAGATAAATTAGGTCGCCAGGCTCGATCGCGAAATAAGTTTTTTAAAGCAGCTTGTCTTCTTTGAGGTGATTCTGCTGCAAGATTCCAGAGACTTTCGTAAAAGAAAAAGGATATGCCCGCAAACTTTTGACGGCGGGCGATATTAACCTGCTGGTAAATTTTGTGCCAGAATATGGGACGACCTTTTAAGCCTGATAAGATGCCAATACCAACGGGAATATGTTTCTTTGCCAATAGTATTTCTGGCTGCTCTAATTCTCGGAGAAAACTAGCAGTGCGATCGCGATATACTTGGACAATTAGTTCTTCAATTAAGCCTTTTCTTTCCCACTTATGCCAGTCCAGCAAAAAGGAATTAAGTGAAAATTCTTGGGGGTTGGGAGATACAGATACAATTGCCTGGGGGCTGTGGCTTTTAATCTCCTGAAATAGCTTGGCTACATAAGCCGTGATTTTGTCCGCACGCCACTGAACCCAATCTGGATTTAAAGGATCTTGCGGAGGCAATTTGCCTTCATGCTCTTGTTGATAGAACTTGACGGTGTATTCGTCATAGCCCAACTCAGACGGATAGCCAAAGTGATCGTCTAGCTGAATGCCGTCGATGTCGTAGTTACTGACTATCTCGACAATTAAATCAGTCATAAACTCTTGGACATCAGGACGCAAAGGATTAAGCCATACTCGTTGATGTAGATTTCCTTCCCACCAAATAGTGCTGCCGTCTTGTCTTTTGGTGAGCCATTGAGGATGACGCTTGGCTAACTCCGAGTCAGCAGGAGTCATAAAGCCAAACTCAAACCAGGGAATTACGCTCATGCCCTGGTTGTGTCCCTCTGTGACAATTTCCGCTAAAATATCTCGATCCTGTAGTCCTTTATTGGGGTCGAGCGCCAAACCTGTAGCTGCTTCTGAAACCTTGGAAGGATAAAGAGTATAACCCCAATTCCACACTGTCGGATAGATAGTATTAAAATTAGATGCTGCTAAAAGGGCGATCGCATCTTTAGTTTTTTTATCTTCAAACAAAACATCACTATCTATATTTGTCAGCCACACTCCCCTTAATTCCCTTGATTTGTCTATTTGACATACTTGATTGTCAGTCGAATTTATTTTTCCACTGGATAAATCCTGAGAATGACCAGGAAAAGGAGTGATAGATACTAAAGTTAAAGCCAAAATAAACAGAAAAATCAGCCAGTATTGACGACCTCGATCTTGACTAAATTGAACTAGTTTATTAGCGCAGATATCAAATGATTTAGCAATGCGTTCTTTCATTGAATGCCTTAATAATCAAAGAATTATGGCGATTATAACCCCTTAGTTAATCTCAAACTATATTTTGTTCAACACAAAACTTTGATAACTAGGGCGTGTCATCAATTAGAAAAAAGTACTTTTTTCGGGCTTTTAACGACCTACTGCGTCGAAAAATAACCTCCGTAGCCCTGCTATGCAGAACATTTTTCTCCTTGTATCTCGATAAAATACCTTCAAAAGCATTCTTCCCTCCAAATGATGACACGCCCTAATATTTAAGCTTGAATGGCTCTTCTGGAATTCTCGTGGGAAACACTAAATATGGTGGAGGTCAAGTAAAATTAAATATTTCAGAGCCATGAATGTCGAGTGTGAGTCTTTGAAAAAGACGATCTTCATCAAAAATGCCATAGCTACGGCGTTTGAGAACCTTAACTCGGTTGTTAAACCCTTCAACAAAACTCCTGGTTAGTCGCTCCAGAAAATAATTG
>JBBSPC010000124.1:0-14657 GCA_038259125.1 Chroococcales cyanobacterium
TAGCGCAACTTTTCTCACCGAGCTATCACCTTTCTTGATCGCACTAACTATCTTCTCTCGTAAATCTACAGAATAGGGCTTCATTTATTACCTATTTTTATAACACCTTATTTTCCCCTATTTAGATGCAAACCGCTGTACATATCTTTTGAATGTTCATAACTTATACTAGATTGTTAATTCTTCATTGGCTTTCAAAGACACTTCATAGTTATGAGATAGGATGACACACTGTTTCATCATCAAACCAATTAACAAGGGTGGTGAACTTAAAAATAAATTTATCAACAAAGCGCAGTTAGTATGTATGAAAAAAGCTATTTATCGTATTTTGGATGCTAATCTCGATCGCGCCAGAGAAGGATTAAGAATTATCGAAGAGTGGTGTCGCCTTGGTTTAAATAATCAACCATTAGCTGAAGAATGTAAGCAGATACGTCAAGAATTAGCACAATGGCATAGTTGGGAATTACGTCAGGCGCGAGATACTCCAGGTGATGTGGGAACAGATTTATCTCATCCTCAAGAAGAAATACGAGATAGTATTGAACAATTGCTACAGGCAAATTTATGTCGATCGCAAGAGGCTTTGAGAGTTTTAGAGGAATATAGCAAGCTTTATCAGTCAGAAATGGCAGCAGCCTGTAAACAGATGCGCTATCGCGTTTACACGATTGAAAGCAGTTTATTCAACAATTATCGTCTTCAGCAGTTATACAATGCTCCTCTATACTTAGTTACTTCTCCTGAACCAGAAATTCTTAAAATAGTTGAAGCTGCCTTAAAAGGTGGTTTAACCTTGGTGCAGTATCGCGAAAAAGAAGGTCAAGATAGCGATCGCATTGCCAAAGCCCATCAATTGCGTCAGCTATGCCATCATTATAATGCTTTGTTTATTGTTAATGATCGAGTAGATATCGCTCTGGCGGTAGATGCAGATGGAGTTCATTTGGGTCAACATGATGCACCAGTGGCTTTTGCTCGCGAGGTATTAGGAACACACAAAATTGTTGGTCGTTCTACTACCAATAAGCAAGAGTTAGATAAAGCGATCTCCGAACGAGCCGACTACGTTGGGGTAGGACCTTTTTATGAGACTCCTACCAAGCCAGGTAAGCCAGCACTGGCTGTTGAATATATTAATTATGTCAATGCTAAGTGTCCTGTTCCTTGGTTTGCGATTGGCGGTATCGACCAAAATAATTTAAATGCAGTTCTAACCACAGGCGCACAGAGGGTTGCAGTAGTTCGCGCTATTATGCAAGCAGAGCAACCAATGCAAGTTACTCGCCAGCTTATGTCTCAGTTAATTAGACGGTAATTACCCCATTTAAAGCTAGATTTATGTCAAATGTAACTAATACAATAAACGTACAAGTCAACGGAGAACCTCATACTTGCGTAGCGTCAACCCCTTTATCTGAACTGCTAACCCAATTAGATCTAAATCCTCGTCTGATCGCCGTGGAATACAACGGAGAAATTTTACATCGTCAGTATTGGCAACAGACGCAAATGCGTTCAGGCGATCGCTTAGAGATTGTTACCATCGTTGGCGGTGGTTAGATCGCTACGCTATTAAGTAAGAAGTAAAAATATTTTAGATAGATGATTAACAAACAAATGAAAATGATTTTTAAACGGAAATTTTGGCTGAAATCTATTGTTGCTTTAGGACTTGTCGCTGTTCTGGTGCTTGGCAATGCCAGTACGGCAATGGCTGCCCGAAGTGGTGGTAGAATTGGCGGTGGTTCATTCCGCGCACCTTCTCGCAGCTATTCTACTCCTCGTGGCGGCGGCTATGGTGGTGGCTATGGTGGTGGCTATAGATCCCCTGGCTATGGTTACGGCGGTGGCGGATTTGGGTTTCCCTTCCTGCTTCCCTTTATTGGCTTCGGTGGTGGCGGACTGTTTTCAGTTCTGATCTTTTTTGCGATCGCCAGCTTCTTAGTCCGTAGCTTCCGCAGTGCTGGAATTGGCGAAGATGGTGGTTATAGCAGCAGTTCTAAAGTATCTGTAGCGCAAGTACAGGTAGGCTTATTATCTAATGCTCGTGAGTTGCAGCCTGAGTTAAACCGTTTGGCTTTGACTGCTGATACTAATTCAGCCACAGGTAGAGCTACCGTAGTTCAAGAAGCAACCTTAGCTTTACTGCGTCACCCTGAATATTGGGTATATGGTTCAACAGACTCGCAAAAAGCTAGCTTAGATGCTGCTGAAGCAAAATTTAATCAGCTAGCTTTGACTGAACGCAGTAAGTTTGGCGAAGAAACCCTAAGTAATATCAATAATGTCATTGATAATGAAGAGCAAAAATCTCTGGGCGGTAACTCCGAGGAAGGGGCGATTCAGCTAAGAGAAGGAGACAATGGAGAATATATTGTCGCCACGCTAATTGTGGGTGCAACAGGTAATTTGAACCTGCCTCAAATTAATAATCCTGATGATATGCGTCAAGCATTACAACAAATAGGCAGTATTGGCAGCGATCGCTTATTGGCAGTAGAAATTCTTTGGACACCCCAAGCAGAGGGTGACACCTTATCCTCTGATGATATTTTGGCTTACTATCCTAACCTTAAATTAGTATAGATTAACCTCGCTCAGCCTTGACATAAAGCCCCTTCTATTGAGGGGGTTTTTCTTTTGGTCTACAAAGTTTAGAGCTAAAAGCTAAAAACAATAAATTGAAAACGAAGCCTATAGATATCAAGCGCAATCTAGAAATATGGATAAATGGTTAAGAAAACTGGTACATTTGATTATAGTTACGTCTGGTTTGGCGTTAAAAAGCCTTTTAAATAAATTGTAAAGGAGATAAAATTATGGATTGGCGTGTAATAATAGTCGTTGCTCCCCTAGCGATCGCAGCTAGCTGGGCTATATTTAACATAGGTAGTGCTGCTGTAGCTCAAATACAAAAATACTTCAACCAAGAAGAAGCATAAGTTTAAAATCAATATTTAAATTATTTTGCCGACTAATTACATCTTCGTGTTAGTCGGTTTTTTAAAACGCTTCAATTTTATTTCCAAGTCAACATTTTTTGTCATTTCGGCAAATGATACCAAATCAATAAATCTTGGCGACACATAAAAATAATGAGGGTAGGGTGGGGTGTGCCTCGCCCTACAAGCAATCTGTTGCGTTCTTTTTTCTATTTGGTATGACAAAAGAGGGATAATTAATTTTGTGAGGCTACTTATGCTCTAGTTAAATTCATTATTCTCTTCAGAGAAAAACATTACTTTTCCACCATAGGCACGCTGTAGATTTTCATCTTTTAAAACCTGCTGTCTATCTCCTACTGCAATTAGTTCTTTATTAAGTAAGATCAATTCATCAAAATTAGTAATAGACTCACCCAAGTCATGGTTAACCACGACGACAATCTTGCCTTCGCCAGCTAATTGATGAAAAATATTAAAGATGATGTTCTCGGTTTTTTGGTCTACCCCGACAAAAGGCTCATCAAAAAAGAATACTTCTGCTTGTTGCGCCAAAGATCGTGCCAAAAATACTCGCTGTTGTTGTCCCCCCGAAAGCTGACCAATGGGACGATTTTTATATTCTGTCATTTTGACCTGTTCTAGTGCAGACATACCTTGACGACGACTGACGCTAGAAAAACGACGAAACCAACCCGTTTTACGAACCCGACCCATCATAACTACATCCCAAACTGTAACGGGGTATGTCCAGTCAATTTGCGATCGCTGGGGGACATAAGCAATTTTTTCTAGATGGCGTTGCAAAGGTTGACCATCATAGCAAACCGTACCATTATTAGTAGGAATCAAACCTAACATGGCTTTGACTAAAGTGCTTTTGCCCGCACCATTAGGACCAAAAACTCCTGTTACCTTACCTGGGGCAAGATTGAGGGAAATATCACGCAATGCTTCAACTGTGCGGTAACAAACTCCTAAATTGTTTACTGCAATTGCGCTATCGTAACTCATCTATCTGCTCCTTAGTAAGCTTAATCAAAATAATCTGGTTTGGTCTATAATCTAAAACGCATAATAAATATGAGAAGATTATGATAATTATTATGAAAGAAATATGATAAATAGTCAATACTGGATACCGAATGTTGAATAAGCAGTTGGGAATTACTCAATCATGGGTTTTGTTAGCAGGAGTCTGTTTGAGTCTAATAATCACTGGATGTAAGGTAAATAATGCTGATGGCGGAGATAATGAGAGGCTAGAAGTAGTCTCTACCAGTACGATTATTGCAGATTTGACTCAACGTATAGGAGGAGAGGAGATCGAGCATCAGGGTATTTTGCAGCCTGGGGCAGATCCTCACGTATATGAACCTACCCCGAAAGATAGTGTAGCCTTGGAAAAAGCTGACTTAATTCTGTATAACGGTTTTAATCTTGAACCTGGATTAATCAAGTTAATTAACTCTATAGGACTTAAGGCAGATAAATATGCAGTGGGGGAAGTAGTTAAACCATTGGACTTTGAATACAAAGGACAAAAAGAACCCGATCCTCATGTGTGGGGGGATACAGCCAATGCGATCGCCATGACGACTGCAATTCGCGATCGCCTGATAGAATTATCTCCAGAAGACAAGGCAACATTTGTCGTCAATGCCGATCGCTTAATTAAAGAGCTAAAACAGGTTGATAGCTGGATTACTGAACAAATACAGACTATCCCCGAAAATAAACGCAAACTTGTCACCACTCATGATGCGTTTCAATACTATACCAATGCCTACGATTTAGAAATGGCTGGAACGCTTATCGGCATTAGCACAGAGGAACAACCAAGCGCGCAAACGGTAAAAAATTTGGCTAATGATATTAAAAAAAGGCAAATACCAGCAATTTTTGCCGAAACAACTATTAATCCGCAGTTGATTAGAACCGTAGCCGAGGAAGCAGGAGTAAAGCTGGCGCCACAACAACTATATTCTGACTCCATTGGCGCACCAGGAAGCGAGGGTGATAGCTATGTCAAAATGCTGGTTGCCAACACTAAGTCAATTGTCGAGTCTTTGGGTGGAGATTATGAGGCTTTTTCAGAGAAAAAATAAATGTTCTATTAAAATTTTGCTGCCAATAGCGATTAAGATTAAACCACCCATGATTTCAATTTTGTTATTTAATTTATTGCCAATTTTATGACCAATAAATACCCCCGCAAAAGACAATAAAAAAGTAATTACGCCAATTAAAGTAGCTACATAAATAATCGAAAATTTAAGTAAAGATAATCCCAGACCAGCAACTAAAGCATCAATACTAGTCGCGATCGCCAATCCCAAAAGAGTATTAAAATCTAACGGATTAAACTTTGGTTTATCAGCTTCCGATTGCAGTGATTCATAAATCATTTTTCCTCCAATCAAGCTTAAAAGCAAAAATGCTAGCCAATGGTCAAAATCCGCAATTAGTTGGCTAAAGTTTACTCCAAGTCGCCAACCAATCAAAAACATCAGCCATTGAAAACCTCCAAAAAACAAAGCAATTTTTAAAGCTTTGTTAATTTTAACTCTTTGAATCAGCAAACCACTAGTTAGAGAAACAGCAAAAGCATCGGCAGCTAATCCTAATGCCAAAAAAATTATTCCCAAAATGTTCATTAATTCAAAATAAAAGTTTCTAAGTAATTTAATACTACTACTTATTTAGTGATTTTATTGATTTTTAAATATCATTTTTTGCTCATTTTCTAATCATCTTTTAATCATATTTAAGTTTATAATTTGTGATAAAAAATTGATTGACTATTACCTAATTTAAATTACACCCTGAACATAATCAGGAGTTTCTGTACTACTCTAACAGCCGTAAGCTATTAAACATTTAATTTACTAGTTTTGCTCGATGCAGAGACTTTTAAAAGTTTTTGGCTTATGTAATATATAAGTAGGTAAATAGCAATAAACTAGTTCCATCTCTACAAAAAACTAGGTTTTTGACATAAATTTATATACGTTTTATATAGATTTATATAAATGTAGTAGCTTCAGCTTGGATTTGACATAAACTTGCTAAACTAATCAGTAATGTTATTCAGTTTTTTCTTTGACTTACTCACGATGTAGTTATAAGGAAGGCAATTTTTAGTTATTCGTTTCCAAGCTGAGAATTTATTGAGGGTTTATAGCCAAACTGCACAAAGCAGAAAAGATTAGCTAGAGCTACGAGCTGATTTGTTCACTCAGTAATTACCAGAGGCTAAAAGCTCAAAACCTATAGATCAAAGCTTAAGAAGTAGATAAATAATCTGTATTCAAGATAATTATGTCAATTATTCACGGCAGTTGGATTGTTAATTCAGGACAAGATTATTTCTTTGTTTGGGGCGAAGCTTGGCGATCTCTAGTCAATGAAAATTTCTCTTTAAATAAATCAGGAGACTTTATTCATCCGTTTGATTTATCACGCCCAGAATTAATAGATCTATTTCAAAGCCATGAGTTAGACGTTGCCGAATTATTAAATAAAAGTAACTGGCAAACCCAACTAATTGGAATGCCTACTGTTGTGACTGGTACAGGAGAAAGCAGAAAAATACAGCCAGTTTATGCAAAAGATATCGTCGAAGCCGAGTCAAGCTTAGACTTATATCTTTGGGAGGTAAAAGGATTTGGCTTAACTCCTCCTGAAGCTGTTGATTTATTGCAGGTTTTATCTCTTAGTTCATTGCAGGCAACAACTAAATATTTAGCAGGGGATATTTGTTTTTGGTCCCATGTTTATCGTTGGGCATTGGACTTAATTGTTAGGCAAAAGTTTTTACCAGGAATTGATGCCCAAGATGCTAAAAAAAATATTTACCGAGGTATCTGGCAACCATTAATAGACAGTGAGGTCGATCGGGTGCGGTTAGCTAAATTTACTCAAGCTATTCCTGAAGCCTGTTTGGCTTATTTAGATGCAGAGGAATCAGAAGTAGATACTACAGACGAAGATTTATTATTGCGATCGCTCTTTATTATTTTAGATACGCGGCTACGTTCTTGGGTTGGTGACAGCTATAGTAATGTTAGAGAAAATGGGATGCAGCCTTGGTTGCGATCTTTAGCCGAATCACCAGTATTAGAAGCTGAACCCAAAAGTATTAAAAGCCTAATTAATGTTCTTTATAGTTGGGCATTACCCATCAGTGAATATGTAGTTAGTCGTCATAATCAAAACATAGGCTCAAATCGGTATCGAGTTTGTTTTGTGCTGACTCCGCCCCAAGAGATTACCGAAGGAGAACAAAACGACTGGCATTTAAATTATTATCTCCAGGCATTAGACGATCCTGATTTTGTTGTTTCCGCAACAGATATTTGGCAATGCGCGGGAGAGTTTTTAAATGTTGGTGATGAGTCTAACCCAGCAGCGTTACGTACCATTGAAAACCCTCAAGAAACTCTTTTAAAGGGTTTAGGGTTAGCTACGCGCATTTACGATCCAATTAAAGCGAGCCTTGAAAAAGGTCAACCTGTCAATTGTTCCCTCGATCCCATCCAAGTTTACGAATTTATCAGAGCAATTTCTTGGCAGTTGCAGGATAATGGTCTGGGGGTAATTGTTCCGCCTGGCTTGAGTTCTGATAATAGTGAGCAAAGATTGGGCATCAAAATGACTGCCAGCGTCGCCAAAAGAAAAGGAGAACGCTTAAGTCTGCAAAGTATGCTCAAGTATAAGCTAGAAATTGCAGTAGGCGATCGCCATGTTTCTAAACAAGACTTTAAAAAGTTATTAGCGCAAAAATCGCCGATAGTTGAGATAGATGGACAATGGATTGCCCTGCAACCTGCCGACGTTAAAGCCGCTCAAGCGGTATTAGATCAGTCTAATGAGCAGCTTGATTTGTCAGTAGAAGATGCTTTGCGCTTGTCTACTGGCGACACGAAAACCCTAGCCAAACTGCCTGTAGTCAAGTTTAAATCTACTGGAGTATTGTCAGGTTTACTTGATAACTTGAGCGACAATAAAGCCGTTGAACCTGTTAATAACATCAAAGGTTTTGTTGGGGAATTGCGTCCCTATCAGGCAAAAGGGGTGGGTTGGTTATCCTTCTTAGAAACCTGGGGATTGGGTGCTTGTTTGGCAGACGATATGGGTTTAGGCAAGACGATCCAACTAATAGCTTTCTTATTAAACCTTAAACAAGAAAATGGTTTAGAAAAGCCGACTTTATTAGTTTGTCCTACTTCGGTGATCAATAACTGGGAGCGAGAAGTAAAGAAATTTGCACCCAAATTAAAAACAGTAATTCATCATGGAGATAAGCGATCGCAGGGCAAAACTTTTGCTAAACAAGTCAAAGATAAACAGTTAGTAATTACCAGCTATTCTTTAATCCCTAGAGATCTTAAAACTCTGTCAGGTATAGACTGGCAAGGAGTTGTCTTGGACGAAGCGCAAAACATTAAAAACCCTGCGGCAAAACAATCTCAAGCAATCAGAGAAATTCCCGCAGGCTTTCGGATTGCCCTAACAGGAACACCTGTAGAAAACCGCTTGACAGAATTATGGTCAATTCTCGACTTTCTCAATCCTGGCTTTTTGGGGAATCGCAACTTCTTCCAAAAAAGGTTTGCTGTGCCGATTGAAAAATATGGCGATCGCGAGTCTTTAAATATTCTTAGATCTTTAACTCAGCCCTTTATTCTCCGCCGTTTGAAAACCGATCAAAACATTATTCAAGACTTACCTGAAAAGCAGGAGATGAACGTTTTCTGTGGGCTTTCAACCGAACAGGCAGAGCTATATCAACAGCTAGTTGATAACTCCTTGTCGGTAATAGAAGATTCTGAGGGGATTAAACGCCGTGGTTTAATCTTAACTTTATTATTGCGTCTCAAGCAGCTTTGCAACCATCCTGAATTACTCAATAACAATAAGAGTAATAAAGAGCAAATAAATACGGATAATTTTGGCGATCGCTCTGGTAAACTACTGCGTTTAGAAGAGATGTTAGATGAAATTGTTGACGAAGGCGATCGAGCCTTAATTTTTACTCAATTTTCTCAATGGGGTAAGATGCTCAAGCCTTATTTAGAAGAAAAATTAAAAGGCGAAGTTCTATTTTTGTATGGTTCAACTCCTCGCGAAGCTAGACAAGAAATGGTAGACCGTTTTCAAAATGAACCGAATGGTCCTAAGATATTCATTTTATCTTTAAAAGCGGGAGGAACAGGACTTAACTTAACCAGAGCAAATCATGTTTTTCATGTTGATCGCTGGTGGAATCCTGCGGTAGAAAACCAAGCAACAGATCGAGCATTTCGGATCGGGCAAAAGCGCAATGTCCAGGTACACAAATTTGTCTGTACTGGTACCTTAGAAGAGCGTATCAACGATATTATCGAAAGCAAAAAAGAACTAGCAGAACAAACCGTAAATGCAGGAGAACAATGGTTAACAGATTTAGATACCAGCAGCTTGCGTAGCCTATTACTCTTAGATCGCGATGCAATTATTGATGAGTAAAATTAATTTAATCTACTTCTGGAGAAGTTTGATTTAGCTGCTGACGACCATTTTGCACAATATTGAGCATTTCTTGTAGCCGTTGTTCAATATCTCCTAAAGCAGAATCAGCATACTTGTCAGCACCTGTTTGAATTGCTAGACATTCGGCGATCGCATCTTTGCGCCACTGCTCTATCTGCTCTCCTGTGGTCTTTTTTAGCTGCTCACACTCTTGTTCAGTTTTCCAACGCATTTTTGCTCCATCTAGCTCGGCTTGACGAACAATAGCTGAACTTCGCGTAATTTTGCTAGCTTTTTCTTCAGCCGATTTAATCATTAGGCAAGCATAACCCTCAGCTTCGCTAATAATCTCTTGTCGGCGATTTACAATTTCAATCGCAGTGGCTAATTCAATCGGTAAATTAACTCTAATTTGATTTAGCTGATCTAGCAACAAATTTAGATTTAAAACAGTTAACTCTGTTAAAGGAACACGAGATCCACTGATAACTATTTCTTCTAAGTCGTCTAATTCAGTTTCAATCTTAAAATTAGATGAAGAATTATTAGCTATATTTTCTTGTCCCTCCAACTCATTATCTTGAGTTAGATTATCTTGATAATAATTTGTCTGTACCATAATTTAAACTGCTTCTTTGATTTATTTGTAACTTAAATAACTAATAATTGCCAGTAAAAATTAGATATTTATCAGCCTAAAATTGCTTTTTAGTATCTTTTCCTCAATTTGCTACTGGTTTTGGTACTTTTGATACATATCTTGAGCAACATTCGCCGAAACTAAATGATCAATTGACCCTCCAAAATGAGCGATTTCCTTAACAATACTGCTGCTTAAAAAACTATATTCTTTAGTAGTAGCTAGAAAAACTGTTTCAATTTCATGATTTAAAGTTTTATTTGTATGTGCCATTTGTAACTCCTTTTCAAAATCCGAGAGAACTCTCAAACCTCTCAACAATACTCCAGCCTGATGTAGTTTTGCATATTCAACTGTCAAGCCAATAAAACTATCAACCTTGATATTTTTAATATGTTGAGTGCATTTTTTGATTTGCTCCATTCTTTCATCTACGGTAAATAATGATTGTTTACTAGGATTAGAAAGAACTGCTACAATCACTCGCTCGAATAGTTTTGCGCCTCTTTCAATAATATCAATATGACCTAAAGTAACTGGATCAAAACTGCCTGGATAAATTGCAATCATAATTTGAAATGTTTCTCTGTTCCACAAAATTTAGACATTGACCGTTAGTTTTTCAGGCTTTGGTTCGGGTTCAGACTTGAAAATAAGCAATAAAGCTTTGATAAAGCTAGCAGCAGGCACTGCTAAAATCAAGCCCAAAAAGCCTCCTAACTGCGCTCCAACCAACAGAGAAAGTAAAATTAAGACAGGATTTAAGCCAGTAAACTCTCCCAAAAGACGCGGAGCAACTACGCTTTCAACTATTTGCTCAATTATAAAGGCGACTATCAGAACACGTAATCCTAGCCAAATACTTTTTAAAGCCATCAGTAAACTAACCAAACTAATGCTGAAGGCTGCGCCAAAAGGAAAAAGTGCCATAATCCCTACAACCAAACCAAACAAAAAACCAAAGGGAACTTGAATAATGAAAAAGGCCACGGTAATACTAATCCACATTACAGAGGCAACCGTTAACTGTCCGACAAAATAGTTATTAAAGGTTCGCTTAAGCGATTCACGAATCCTAACTCTTGATTCATCAGGAAAAACTTGGAATAAATCTTGCCAAAGTTCGCTGCCGTGCAGCAGCAGGTAAAAAGTTAAAACTATAGTTAATAGTAAGTCTAATAAACTACCAACTACCGAAAAGAAGCTGCCCAAAATTTGTCCGCTTAACTGCTGTAGTTGGGAAGAAATGCGACCTAAAGAATTGGTAATTAAGGTACTAATGCTAATCGGAAAATTGCGCTCATCAGCCCAGGTTTCAAATACCTGTGCTTGCTCACTACCCGATGCTACCCAGCTAGGTAAACGCTCTAATAGTCCATTTATCTGATCGATCAGGACGGGAATGACTGTAACTCCAATTACGGTCAATAGTAGTATACCCGATAGTAAAACAACTAAGATAGCGATCGCTCTGGGAAGACGGCGTTTTTCTAACCAGCGAACAGGGTAATCTAGGATAAATGATAGTAAAGTTGCGGTGGCAAGGATAGTAACTAAAGATTGAAAATATTCAAACACCAATATTAGCAGCCAGCCATTTAAAACCAATAGGGGTAAAACTAACCCTCTAGTCAACCATTTCGGTAATTTAGCAATTGTATCGATCATATTGTCGGTATTTGACGGAGTCTAAGCCAATAATCTATCTTCAAAAAACATCATAATAGACCTAATGCCAAAGGTGGGAAAAACCTGGTTAAGCTTTACGATTCAGAATTATTTGACATTACAAGCCTTGTCAGCCCTAAATTAGCTCACCATACTTTTAATGTTTAAGCTAACAAATTAATGTTTATTAATAACTAAGCATCAAAATTAAATAATTCGCACAGCAGAAGATTGCTCATTTTTAGTTTTAGATACTGTTTTAGAAAGGGTTAGCTTTGTGCCATCCCTATTCCAGTGTACGCAGTCAAAAACCTCGTGCAGAATCGAAAAGCCTCGACCATTTTCAGCTTCTTCTTTTGGTAATTGTGCAGCAATTCTATGGTAACTGTTAAGACATTTATGACCTTCAGCAAATCCGCTTCCTTCATCTGCAATTACCCACGAATATTCTTGGTTAGTAACTACAAACTTGACAATAATAGTTTTACTGGGATCGAGCTTATTACCATGCTTAGCTGCATTAACTAACGCTTCTTGCAATCCCAACCTTACTTCTGCTCGCCATTCTGGAGGTACGCTTGCTAGTAGTAAATCGAGAACGGGGCAGAGATAAAGTGTTGAAGTGAAGCTCAACGTACTCCACTTGCTTCTATTCCAGGGAATAGGAATGGCAATCACTAATTTGTACCTCTAGGTTAAATTATAGAATTTTTGCTGTTAAAATTTTGTGTTTGTAGCTTTGCTAGCATTCAAACTTTAGAATTGCGAAAGTTGCTCATGGTAGCTAACATAGTGCTGGAATGCATTAGTATTTGTGCATACTTTCTGTAAAAATAATCTTTAACAATTTCTTCCCTGAAATAATTCGGTCAGGTCAGTGTTTAATTTAACAGCTAAAAGCATATTGTTCCTCTTAAGGTTTATTCGAGTAATCACTATATTCACATATACTATTGATTATACTAAACTTTGGAACAAAATTATAAATAGAACAATGCAAAACGGTATATGGCGAGACATTAAATCTAAATAATTTTGTTTTATTTATTTACAGAAATAAACTTATGTCCTGCTTAGAATTACATAACACTCAACATGAGTAGTTTGAGGAAAAAAGTCAGCAGGTTGAACATATATAGGTTGATACATACCTGATTGAGACAATAACTTAATATCTCTAGCCAAAGTTGCAGGTTTACAGCTAATATAAACAATTCTAGATGGCTGTAAATTAAGTAATGCTTCAATCACCTGAAGATCGCATCCTTTTCGGGGAGGATCGAGAACAAAAATATCTGGTTGAGGCTCAATTTGCTCGACTATATTTTTGACTTTACCTGTGCAGAAAGTAACGTTATGAATATGGTTAAGTACAGCATTGTTTTGAGCCTGTTGAATTGAAGTAGGATTAATTTCTATGCCCGTAACCTGCTTTACTTTCTGTGCCAGGGGTAAGCTAAACGTACCAATGCCACAATAAGCATCGATAACAGTTTCATTTCCTGTAAGGTTCAACTGTTCGATAATTGCCTGAAATAACAATTCGGCTGCATGAGTATTAACCTGAAAAAAAGTATCCGCAGCAATTTGTAATTCTACTCCTGCAAAGATTTCTCGCAGATAAGATTTACCTGCCATAGTGATAGTTTTTTTGCCTAAAATAGCATTAGTGCGATCGCTATTAATATTTAAGCATACTCCCACGAGTCCAGGATATTTATCTAGCCAGATTTGTGCCTGTTCTTTTATACTCAAGAGATTTTGATCTGTTGTCACTAGAGTAAGTAACATTTCTCCTGTATTGCTACCAATTCTGAGAGAAAGATGACGTAACTTCCCTTGATGGCTAGCTTCACTGTAGATTGACCAACCTCGTTCTTGAATATCTTGCTTAACTTCTCTAAGTAATGGATGCAAACGCTCATCCTGCACAGGACACTGATTTAGATTGACCAACTTATGGCTACCCTGTCGATAATAGCCAGCTTGAACTTGCCCTGTAGTCGATCTAGCAAGAGGATAAGTAGACTTATTACGATAGTTGAGAACATTTGATGTATGCAGAATTGGCTGTACTTCAATGTCTGACAAACCCCCAATACGTTGAAAAGCTTGAATTATTTGCTGACGCTTGGCTTCCCTTTGATAGACTGGAGCAATATGCTGCCACTGACAACCACCACATTTGTCAGCCACTATACAATTAGGGCGTATACGGTGGGTCGAGGTTGCTAATAATTGCTCAACCCTTCCCCTAGCAAATTTAGCTCTAGATTGGATTATTTTAGCGCAAACGCGATCGCCCGTAACCGTATTAGGCACAAAAACAACTCTACCTTCATGTCTGGCTACCCCTTCACCGCTGGTATTTAGGTCAGTTATTTCTAATTCAACTGTTTGACCTTGCTGTAATTTTTGATTCATTATATTAAGAATAAATTATTTAAGCCAAGATGTTTGATTTCCTTTAAGCCGATTTAAAACAATTACTCTTAGTTGTTGTTTTCTCACTATTAATTATCCAGCCAAGTTACGCAGCTACAGCCACCGATATTCTTCTTTGATTTTAAAGTGAAACAAGGCTTCAAACAAAAAAAGTATCAATGGCTTTGATACTCGAATTAAAAAAAAGTTAAACAATATTTAATTACATCGCCAATAAAAGCGATTTAGAGCAAGGAGGATATGATGATTACTACCACCATATCCTCTTTTTGTCTTTATCTGTTCTTTATTAAAAGCCAACGCCGTTAGCATCAACACCAATCAACTGATCCAATTGACTTTCAGAAAGAGCATCGCCACCAAGGTTATCATACTGCTGAATCAAGGCAGAAGCCAAAGGCGCATTGTAGCTTGTTCCTACTTCATTGGTGATGGCATCATCA
>JBBSPC010000125.1:0-14371 GCA_038259125.1 Chroococcales cyanobacterium
CGCCGTACCCTCAATCACCATCTACTAGAACGATTTATTCAACAGTTAGATCTTGAGCCAACTTTGATTAAATCCCATCCTAACTACCGAAGCCTTTCTAACTACGGTATTATTGCTTCTTAATTTTGTCCGAACCGTTGGTATATATTAATGATACGCAGCTAGAGGTACGTTTTATCGTCGGATTGCCTGCTAGAGGCAGAAAAATCCTTGGTCGTCAAGCAGCCCAAATGCTATGTCAAGACATACCTAATCTAGTTACCTCTCTACTATATAAATCATTAAATGCTACGGTTATACAGAAACACGTAGAAACCATCGAAGATGCAGACTGGCTGAGGCAACAGTTACCCCAGAACAGCTTAGTGGCGTTTGTGGCAAATGGCGCAATCTTACCCCGTCGTAGCGGTATCGATCCTCGTCCTTTATTAAATGCTATTCCTTTTCAGTCTCCTCCATCATTAAAAGTAGAGTTTGATTGTCCTAATCAGGGAGTAATCAAAGGCATGGGTATTCCCTCAGGGATTAGTTTAATTGTGGGTGGTGGTTATCATGGCAAGTCTACCCTACTCAAAGCCATTGAATTAGGAATTTATAATCACCTGCCTGGAGATGGCAGAGAATATGTAGTAAGTAACCCCCAAGGAGTGAAAATTCGCGCCGAAGATGGACGCAGCATTACAGGAGTTGATATCTCGCCTTTCATAAACCATTTACCTCAAGGAAGATCCACTACTAGTTTTATAACAGCCAACGCTAGTGACAGCACTTCTCAGGCAGCAAATATCATCGAGGCTTTAGAAGCAGGTGCAAAATTACTCCTAATTGATGAAGACACATCAGCAACTAACTTTACCATTCGCGATCGCCGAATGGTAAAGTTAGTTGCCAAACAAAAAGAACCAATTACCCCGTTTATCGATAAGGTGCGTCAGCTATATACCGAATATAATGTATCAACTATTTTGGTAATGGGTGGAAGCGGAGACTACTTCGAGGTGGCAGATCGGGTAATTGCTTTAGATAACTACTTACCTCAAGATGTAACAGCCGAAGCCAAAGCGATCGCCCAAGAATATTTAACTAAGAGAAACGCCGAAGGAGGAATAAACTTTGGCAATATTACCTCCAGAATACCTTTACCAGCGAGTATTAATCCCCGTCGGGGTAAACGAGAAGTACAGCTAAAAACTAGAGGAGTAGATCAAATCAGCTTTGGTGTAGAAAATATCGATCTATCCGCCGTAGAACAAATAATAGATCCAGGGCAGTTAAAAGCGATCGCCCTAGCAATTATGTATGCTAAAGAGAATTACATCAATCAGCAACTAACTATTCCTGAAATCTTACAGCGAGTTACCCAAGACATCGAGAGATCGGGATTAGATATCATTAGTAACTTTCCTCAAGGAGATTTAGTTCAGTTTCGTCCTCTGGAGTTAGCAGCAGCCTTAAATAGATTAAGAAGCTTACAGGTTAAAGATTTAAACGATCAATAACTTTAGAATTGCTAGCACTATTAATTCTTATTTAATTTAGCGTGGTTTAACCTACAAATATGCCGACATTATTTTTTTAGCTTAACTGTATAATCCACTAAACTTTGAGCAAAACCATCAAATCTTTCTGCTAGTTTGGCATCTTTTAATTTGCCTTCGGAGTCAAAAGCTTGCCATGCTTGTCCCACTGCAATCTGTTCGGGGATAACGAAGCCATGTACCCAGCGAACAATAATTCTCAGGTCATTTAAAGCATTACTGTTGGGTTGTCCTCCCAAAACGCTGATTGCCCCAGCTACTTTGCCCGATAAATGTTCAAAGCTCATTAAATCTAAGGCGTTTTTCAAAACTCCACTAAGGCTACCATGATATTCAGGAGTTGCCAAAATCACTCCATCCGCAGCTTTTACTTTGTCTCTCAGCACATCTACATCTGGGTAGTCTGGATATTCGCTACCACCATCACAGAAAGGTAATTTCATTTCTCTAAGATCGAGTATGTCTACTTCTGCGCCTAAAGCCTCAACTCGATCTGCTGCTTGCTGCAATGCCAATGCACTATAGGAATCAGCGCGAAGACTACCTATGATACCAACAATCTTTACCATATCTTGCTAACTCGTACTCATTATGATTATGTATAAGCTAACAAAATTATTGTCTATATGGCAAATAGCATAAATTTTATGGCGATCGCTTGAAAGTATTAAAATCGTGTACTGGCAAAATTCAACTACCACGGAAAATAGTATTGACATAGATGCGTCAGGCAGCCAGAGACCTACTGCTGCTTCAGATAGTAAAAGTCGAATTGTCAATATTATGTTGGCATCATATTATCATTTTGTTGAATAAATAATCAATAAAAAATAGTGAAATAGTTAAAAACGCATAACTAAGGTTCAAGCAACATACTTTAACAAGAGGACTTTATGCCTGAGGAGAGAAATAATGCTAATCAGCAACATATTCACGTGGTTTCGAGAAGTTGCAATTAGCATCTTGGTTGCCAGTATAACTGTTTCGCTGATTCCCAGTGAAGCTAAAGCCTCCGAAGAAATTATTTTTCGATATGGTGGAGCAACTCAATCAGTTTCCCTTGAAGATCTACAAATTTTTGCTGAGACTGGTGAAACTTCTGCCTCATTAAACTTTCTCTTAAAAGTTGGCAAACAAAATCCTGAGTTAATTCGTTGGATTATGAAGCAGCAATTTCCTGCCGATACGAAACTTATTTATGACTTACTTAATACTGCACCAGGGGAATATATCTTGTCGCAAACTGGTAGCTTTGTTAGCTCTAAATCAGAGCGAGCAAATGTAAAAGCTTTGAGAGGAGCTTTGGTCAAGTCGGCTAGCGATGACAATGTGATTTCTTTAATTGAGCTATTAGAAAATTATCCTACCCAGCAAGTTTATGTTAACAGCAAATTACTAGCTAAAGTTGAAGACAACTTAAGTGACTTTATCAAAGAGACCAATAAATATATCAAGATACCATTAAGCATCCTCTCCAATTAATTGAATTTTGCTTAAAGTTATAATTTCTGTCCTATTGCTTATACTCCCAGAGGATAAAGAGCCATAAGATAGGGGTAGAAATGTATTAATAATTTTAATGTTGACCTATCAAGAAGAATCTTTAAAAGTAAAGCCTGTTTCTGCCGAGGACTTAAAAAAGCAGGAACGAATGCGGGATGTAACTTTACTATTACAGCAGCTTGTAGAAAGAGAAGAAACATCTTTAAAACTGATTATTGATTGTCTGATTGATGTTGGTGCAATTAACTATGCAAATCACAAACTGCATAATCCGTCTCTCAACAAAATTATGAAGGTGCTGGTAGGCTATATCAAACCAGTTGCCCGTATGGTTGCTTTACGCTGGCTGAAAAAAAATCTTCCTCATTTACTTACCGCTTGGTTAGAAAGTAAAGTTTCCTTTGAACCAGTCCCCATAAACAAAAAAGAAGCTTTTACTGGAGATCTTGAAACTGTGCCGCTTACAAAAGAAGAAGCGATCGCTTTTAGCCGAGATAGTGGAACTAATATGCAAGACAACGACTTATGATTGATAACCTATCATATACTCAGGCAATTAACGTAACCATCTTTTTTATAATCAATAATTTTTTGATCGCGACTTAGCAAAATCAGATTTTCTAATCTTGCAGTTGCGACAATTATTCTATCGGCAGAATCGCCATGAAACTTGCCTGGCAAAAAGCTACTTTCAATTGCTATTGCTGGAGTCAATAAAGATAGATTTACTCCTGGCTGATTTAAACTATCTTCTACCCATTTGTTGATTGGTTTTGCTAAGGTTACTCGATTTTTAGCAACCAACATGGACAATTCCCAAACTAAAATAGCACCAATAAATACTTTTCCTCTGCTTCCAGCCTGATTGATACAGGTAATTACTTTACGTCTAATGTGAATTAAATTTTAGCAAAGAGTTACAGATTGAAATGTTTGAACGTCGATATGAGCAACGGTCGCAAAGACCAAGATTTTCGGAAGTTGGATGCGATGAAAGTCGCACGTCCAGATTTCAAAGAGAGGGGACAGAGATAATACTCTCTCTCGACTCTACCATCTAGATGTTTATTTGCTGCCCCTAACTGCAATCGCCTATCCTAACATTACTTTTTTAGCTGCGGTAGCGATTGCCCAATCTTCTTGAGTATGAATTACTAGTATTTGTGCTTGAGAATTTTTGGTAGCGATATTAGTATCGACAGGATTGGCATCATTTTTAGCCAAATCTAGCTGCAAGCCTAAATAAGATAAACTTCCACAGGTTTTTGACCGCAGCATACTCTGATTTTCTCCTGCCCCCGCCGTAAATACCAAGGCATTTAAGCCGTTAAGACTAGCAACCATTGCACCTATAGCTTTTTTGAGGCGATGAAGATAAATGGCATAAGCTAACTGTGCTTGAGTATTACCGTTACTCATTGCTTTGGCGATCGCTCTTAAGTCGTTGGATATGCCACTTACCCCCTTTAAACCAGACTCTTTATTGAGTACTTGGTTAATTTCCTCTACATCCATTCCATATTCCTGCATCATATAGATAATAATCTGCGGATCGATTGAACCGCAGCGCGTACCCATCATCAATCCTTCTAAGGGAGAAAAACCCATCGTGGTATCGATACAGATGCCGTCTTTAATAGCAGCTAAAGAACAGCCATTACCTAAGTGACAAGTAACTATTTTAAGAGAATCTAAGGGCTGTTGTAAGATATAGGCAGTACGCTGGGCGCAATACTGATGAGAAATACCGTGAAACCCATAGCGTTGTATTCCCTTCTCGTAATATTTATAGGGTATCGGGTAAACTTTAGCGGCTTCAGGAATTGTAGTATGAAAAGCTGTATCAAAAACCGCTACCTGGGGTATTTCGGGTAATATTTTCTCAATGGTATTAATGCCCTCAAGATTGGCAGGATTGTGACTGGGGGCAAGAGGAATCAGATCGGCGATCGCCTTTTTAACATCAGCATCGATCTTCACAGGCTGGCTATATTTTGCCCCACCATGAACTACTCGATGACCAACTACGTCGATCTCATCGAAACTGTTTAAAACTTTGGTATCTCCCATTGTCAGAGTGTCCAGCAGAACCTTTAACGTATTGTCCGATGGCTCGATCTTAGTTTCTTTTTCTACACCGTTGCTGTTAGCGGTAAGAATCCATTCCATTTCTGAGAGGCGATCAATATCAGCTTTCCATAAGGGTTTTGCTGGCGTGTCGGAAATCTTTCCCTCAAAACGATATAAACAAGACTTTAGACTGCTAGAACCCGCATTTAGTACTAAAACAAGCATGATGGCGATCAATTAATTACTTTGACAGAGCTACTGTCAACAATTAAATCTTAAATCGATTGGCTTGTTTAATCTGTATCCTTAATTTCAATACTTGTGTATCTATTTGTTAGGCAATATACCACACCAAACCCATCCATTCTTTTTGTTCGGTGCAGTTTGCTAGCAATAATATCTCATCAATTGCTTGTCTAATAGAAATGCGGTCGCTCACTACGAATAAACCCAACATTATTTCATTTCTTTGCAAGCGTTGATAAGTAAAATCAGGCATAGTAGCGCGGTCATAGGTTATAACGATGCGATTGTTGTTAGCAGCCCAAGCCAAGATTGTTGGATCGTCAAGTTCTTGTAAGCCGACATCCTGTACCCGAACCAAATCTAAATCGGGTTGGCGTAAGAATAGTCCTCGAATAATATCACCATTAAAATTCTCATCGCTCAACAAACGTAACATAGTTTATTGGTGTAAATCTTGTTGAGACAATAAACGAGAGCGAATTTGACCCAAATCGGGTTGAATAGCTTCAATACGCTGCCTTACAGACTCGGCTAACTGTTCTCTTTGATTTAAATATGCTTCTACTGAATCTTTATTCTTCAGGTAATAAGCGATCGCACCATAAGTATGGGATAAACTTAAAGTCGAATATTGACTGACAATAGATTCTGGAGACGCGCCATTTTGAAAGGCTCGAATCACAATTTCTAGCAATACTCTTGAATTTCCCACTCTAATCGCTCCACTTTCATCTTCTCTTAGTGGTGGTTTTTCGCTTTTTAAAACAAGGGTCATCAACTAATCCCAAACTTCAGCACAACTATTGATCCTAACTTAACTTGAAGATAGTTAGTGTTGCTGTCTTAAGAATAATAAAATCGAACTCTTTTCATATTGAAAAAAGCCAAAATTTATCATTTGTTGATTAGTGCTGATGCTGTTTTGTGAGTTGAGTAACAGAAGTTGGTACAAATCAAATATAACCAAAACAAAAACAGATGTAAATAGCAACATCGACAACATACAAATATTTAGTGGCAACATTAGCAACATTGTGGCAACATGATATTGCTTGATTGACATTGCAAAAAAGAAACTGACAAGCTGAATTGGAAACTTACACACAAGATCGATGGCAAGAATTACTAAACATCGGGATAAAATTCTAAAAGCATTGAGACAATGGTTTCGCATTTGTGACGAAGCACCCTCATTACAGGAATTGTGTCAGGAATTAGGAATGAAGCCAACTCAAAAAGGCACATTGCAGAAATGGCTTAAAACTATGCGTGGCATAAATATTGATTGGGATGATGACTCGCCTAGAAGTCTTCGTTTATTACAATCAGATCCTTTAGAAGTAGAAGGTTCGATCTCGACAGTGGATACTTTGCGCTATGTCACAAGAGGATTAATGGAATGGGAAAAACAATCGCCAGACAAACGAGACAACATTCCAAAAGCGTTGAGAATGGGAATGTCTCAAATGTATTTACAGTCTTTGTTGGCAAACGATAACTCAGTTGCAAAAAATATTCCAGAATTACTAGAGAATGCGACAAAGCCATTAACGGACTGGAAACCTGCATCGGAAATCCAAAATCTTGCCAAAGAAATCAGTTTAATTGAAGACGGAATAACTTCAGAGTTTACTCATCAGTGGCAAATAGAAGGTTATGACGCTACTAAACAGGTTCAAGAAAAGGTGTTAGAAGATGTCTTAAATTATTGTCGGGGACAATCCAATTCTTTACAAGAAGGCGAAGAACTATATCGTGGATTTCGCAAGCTAATTATTACTAAACCAGTTTTGGAATACAGCGAATATCGTCGTATTTTATCATCTTCAGAACTTAGACCATTACAAGACTTCATCGTCAAAAGCTATATCGATCTAGACAAATTTGAGGAACAGAATAAATATCATTTTTGCTCTCGTTGTGGATACGTACAAAGAAAAAGACCTAACAACACTTATAAATGTCGTAACGAATTTTGCGATCGCCTTAGTGCCAAGTTAAACTTACCACCCAAACCAACAATACCCAGAAATAAAGCCAGTGGCTATAAAATAATAACTCCAGGTATACATGAGTATGGAACAATACCAGGAATTTGGGAGCTTTATTTAGCAGAGGAATTCAGAAAGCTAGGCGTAAAAGTGACTTTGTGGGCAGATATAGATGAATACGACTTATTAGTAGAATTTAGCAAGAAAAAACGTTGGGCGATCGATGTCAAAGACTGGGTGAAGATTTATCGGTATATCGAAGAAGTGAATTATCGTTTTGATGCGACAGAAACTTTTGTTGTGTTTCCCGATGAAAGAGAAGAGACTTTGGGGAAAAAAGAGCATCGAGAACGAGAAGAAAAAAAACTCAATGGAGTCAAGCTAAGGCTAATTAGCGAAATTTTATCCGAAGCTAGAAATATTTTGAATAAATAGATAAAATCATGCGTAATACTTCTGCCTGGAGTGAAAAGCTAAGAAAAGCGTTACGAGACTCAAGAGAACTTAAGGAACATATAGAGTTTCTTTTCCCTAATGATGTTTTCCTTCAGAAAAAACAAATTAAAAGGCTAGCTAGATTAATTGCTAACGTAGAATTAGGTTTAACCCTACTTAAAGATATAGCATCATCAGAATCTGCGATCGCAGTTAAAGCTTTACTTTCTGATTATCGTTTTCCCGTTCCCTGTCTGCAAAATGAAGACAACTGGCGCAAAGTTAAAATAGCGCGTTTCTATTTGATTCGTCTCAAGGGGGAAATGTGGGAGCGATCGCTTGAGGAATATATTCAACTACCAGAAGAGTTGAGAATTTTTGAGTTAGCCAATGCTAATGAAATTGCCGAACTGGGATATACCAGTATTGTTCCTGGTAGGCTGGATAGTTTATATCGTCCTACTCTCACTCGAACACCACCTCATACCAAACTCAATGTAAAACTTGCGTTAGTAGGACTTTGGTACGCCAAAATTTCGATCAAAGGTAATTCTCCCGAAGAAGTTCCAATTTATATTCCTCAAGCAGTTGCGGATTTGGATCTAAGTAATACTGTATCTTTTGAGCATCGCCAAGCAGCAAATCCTGGTTACACGGTTAATAGATCTACTTTGTTAGCAGAAGCAGAGGAAATGGATCGCCAGTTGGCAAAAATGGGACAGGATGCTCAAAATTATTATCAGCGTTTGTCAGGTGTTAATTTCAAACTGTTTGACTCGCAAACTAATGATTATCAAGACGGAGAAAAAATTCGTTTAGATAAGCTGATTCATATTGTAGGTTTATTGAACGTTGGCAAATCAACGTTACTACAAATCCTGATTTATCATCTAGCTAAAAAGGGATATCGCTGTGCTTTAGTTGTCGATAATGTCGCTTCGCAAGTACGTTTAGCTTCTTTGTTTTGGTTTGGCTTGGGTATTCCTGCTGCACCTGTTTTGGGACGCGATCGCGCCGAACATTTAAAAAAGGTCTATGAACCGATTTTAATGAATCAGGGAGAAGATATCTATAAAAGTGGAACTCATCCCGCATGGCGTTGGTTTAGTCCAGTATGTCCTCTACTCGCTTTGAATCAATCAGAAACGATCTGGAAATTTGGTAACGAACCTTGTCATCAACTCTACCAAAAAGAGCTTGTAGCTAAGGAAAATAATGGCGATGTAGAATTTGAAGAACAAGAAGATGAAAAATTACATACTTGTCCTTTTTATTACAGATGTCCTCGTCATCAAGTAGAGAAAGACATAGCTATAGCAAAAGTTTGGCTGCTAACTCCATATAGCTTGATTCATACTCTCATCCCCCGTCAGTTATCCAAGGAAAAAATGCGTTTTACCGAAGTAGTTTATCGAGAATGCAATTTTGCTTTTTTTGATGAAGCAGATCGAGTCAAGACTCAGATAGAAGATGCTTTTGCGCCTAGTGAAGTATTGTTGGATAATTCTCAAAGCGCGTTCCTAAACAGATTAGGACTGAACCTCAATACGATTTATCGTTCTAACCGTACCAGCATGACAGCAGATTTGTTTGAAAGCTGGACAAATGCTCAATATGACGCACAGAAAGCAGTCAATCGAATTTGTCCCAGGCTTTATGAGGATGCAAAACTAGTTAATTGGTTGGGGGATAGTCCATTTACAGGACGCTCTTTGTTTGCTCGTTTGATTAGGGAATTAGTAAATCCAAAAGATACAGAATCAAAATCAAATAAAAAGCTGACTCGTACTCAAAAAAGTAAACAGCGAAAAGAAAAACTGCTTCAGGGTTTAGCTTCGTCAGAAGAAAAGAAGCAACAAAAAGAATTGTTAGAAGGCTTAACTGACTTTTTGCGATCGCCATTAAATCCTAAAACAAGTAAATTAGCAAGTATTGCTTTAACTTTACTAAGTGCTGATAACGATGAGTTTGTCTTTGAAGAAATAGAAAGATGGTGGAATGAATGGTTAAAAGCCAACAAAATTTCCCTACCAAATGAAGCAGAATTTAAACAGCTTCAGCAAAGAACTTATTTTTCGCTTCTGATCGCCGTACTAGAAAATCGCCTGAGCTTTTTAGTTGATCGCCTGACTATTATTGCTCGTTTAATCGATCTGCACGAACTGCGACAATGGCTAGTTGAGCGTCCGCCTTTTGATTATTTGCCAATAGTCCCTAATTCACCTGTTGGCAATATCTTAGGGTTTAAATATACTCGCGATCGCACTAGCAAAGGAGGTAAATTAGAATACTTTCGTTATGTCGGAGTCGGTAGTCATTTACTGCTCAATTTTCCGACATTATTTGATGTTGATGATATTGAAGGTTGTCATACTATATTAATCTCTGGGACTAGTTATGCTCCAGGTTCGCCAGCATATCATATTAAAGAAATTCCGCAGATCTTATTAACACCTGCTCTAAATAATAATAAGGCTGGAGATGCTGGAATTGCTGAAAGTAAATTTTATTTTAGACCTCAACAATTCAACGGTAAATATATTGCCATTTCAGGCTTGTTACCCGACCGCAGAAAACAAGCTGATGAGGAAATGATCAAAGAAATTTGTTATGCACCAGGAAAAGCTAAATGTTTTGTAGATCGAGTATTTCAAGAATTAGCTGACAAAGAGGAAGAAGAGAAAGAACTTGCTAAAGAAACAGGAGAAGAGTTAGATAATTGGTGCGATCGCTCTCGTATTTTAGTTATTAACGGTAGCTATGTTGAAACAGACTTGCTTAACAAGAGTTTTAACAAATTTTATCGCCGTTTAAATACAGATGCTATTAAGCCTTTAATACGCGATAATAATCCCGAACCCGATGGCATTCCCCGAGGAAAACTTGAGGGAATAAAAAATACGCCAATTAAAATACTTTCTGCGCCATTGCCTTCATTAGAACGGGGGCATAATATACTCAATGAAAATAAAAAGGCAGCTTTTGGTGCGGGCATTTTTATTAATCGACCGATGCCTGTTCCCGATGATTGGCAAGCTACAGTTAGGCAGCTTAATGCTTGGACTTTAGATAATGTCAGTAATCCAGAATATTACCGAAGTATAGAAAATATTAATTTGGATAAAGCTGCTGATTTTTTCTACAGATTAGCTGTTGATAAGATGATTGACTTAAACTGTCGAGCAATGTCTTACAAACAGTTAAGTGAAGAGGAGCGTTCTGTATTGTGTTGGACACAATTGGTCAGTATATGGCAGGTCATTGGACGCTTAGTAAGAGGTGGCGTTCCTTGCTATATTTACTTCCTTGATGTTCGTTTTGCTGATAACTTTGCCGAAGGTAAGAAAGAAACTGAAACGTCTTCTTTACTGGTGGGAATAATAAAAGAACTAGAACAATTAATGAAAAGCGATATTCCTTACGAATTAACTTTGGCTAAATCTCTTTACGGTGCTTTTCTTAAAGCTTTAAAAAAGACTGACCAATTAGATTACTAAATCATAAATATTTAGACCATGGCTAATAAAATTATTCTTCTTGGTGCTTGGGAATTAACTCAAGACGCTAAATTACTGCTGTATCAACTTACTGTACCTACCGAATGGCGACAAAGAGTAAGATACTTAGCAGGCGAAAAAGCTCGACTCAGAGGTGGTTATCCTTCAATACCAGTTTTATCTCTGGATCCCATTGTATCTGCCAGCTTTCCTCAAATAATTAAAACTGCACGTTATGGCTGGCAAAGACCAGGAATACCCTGGTTATATGCTCAAGAAAGAGTAGATTTATCTTGCTTACCCGAATTCATTAAAGACTGGCTGCGAGAAGAGTTTACCTGGTGTTTGGGAGAAGAAGCAGTAAACGATGTTTTAAACCGTCTCGATCATAATCAATGGCAATGGGACAACGCAACGATTGATTTATCTTTATTAGAACCACCAGCAGAAAGTGATATAGAAGATTTTCGTTTTCAAGCTATTCCTGACTACATCGCTAAAAAATTTTTGGAGGAAGACAACACTATTATCTTTCAAGGAGAAAACATAGAACACGAATTACAATTTTATCCTGTGGTGAGGCTAAACCAGGGTGCAGAGTTGATGTCATATCCTCCCTATGAAGTTCCATTAATTGAAAACAAGGAACAAAAAGGGCGGGTTTTTATCTCATTTGTGATTAAGTTTACTTTGCAAACAGTCCCCCGACGAAACAAACCCTCAATCTATCACCATTTATTTGTTCGGCGTTGGATTAGTGAACCCTTAGAAAGACTACCATATAAAGGTTCGACTGCATTTATAGGCGATAATCATCGTTGGTTAGATGGCACTCATCAGCCATTTTCTCTCATGCCTTTAAGAGCAAAAGAAAAAGGCAGACAAGCAAGATGGCATCCAGCAATCAGCAGATTAATGATGCTGAATGATTCTCAATTACCCGAACCAGAGTCAATTGCAGGTCAACCTCAACATAACTGGTCAAATGTAGATGAACAAACAGAAGAAATGCAAATCTCCATACCGTATGATGCTAGACACAAAAAACTTCCAGGTCGTCCTGAAGTTGGTGTTAGTCCAAGAGATTTAGCTAGTTTAGATGCTGCAATTGTTGAAAAGATAAATGATGAACATAATCCTTTGCCTCTAAAAAGAGTAGGAGAAGCAGAGGGAATACCAAAGACATATTTTTCTTATTGGGGTGAGAAAGAACGCAACAATGACAGCGATTATTCAACGCCGATGCACCGTCCATCTATAGCTGCACCTGCTGTATTTGCTAAGAAGGAAGTTTCTTTGAAGACTATCTTAATAGTTTGGGAAACAAAACAATGTAGAGATGAATTAATCAAAGAAATTTGTACCAGACTCTATCTAACTCCAGCTACAGAAACTCAAACTTATACTACGGCTGGTGGTGGAGAAGTCAAAGAAACTATCTATACAGGCGAATATGGTTTTATTTGTCTCCAAACCATGCACGTAGCCGATCTTACTCAAAATTTTGAACTAAATTGCTCTTTTCGAGAACGCCAACGGAGACGAGTAGAGTTATTAGAAGAACGTATTCAGAGAATAAGAGTATATCTTCCTACCACAAGCGAATTATGTGGTGCAATTGTTGAGATTAAACGTAAACCACTTATTCCCGAAACCGATCCTAAGAATGCTTGGCGTATTGGCGCAGCACAAGCCAACTATTTAAATCAACACATTAACTCGATTACGGCTCGAAACAAAAAAACTAGAGAAGAATTTGTTGTTAAAGGTGGTTTGAACAGAGTCAAAAGTGCAGTTTCCGATTTATTTAGACAATTTGCCGTTTTACCGACTCCTTTAATCGATCCAGAGGAAGATAATATCAGTCTTCATACTTGGCTTACCTGTTTTTACGTGCTGCGTCGCACTCGTCAAACTTCCGAAAGTAATTCCGCTTCTAGAGTCGTTTTGATGTTAAGAGTCAATCCTGTAAATGGCGAAGTACAAGCGACAACTCCTGATTGGTTTCAAGATGAAAGTAAAGGTTGGGTATCTTATTCTATTGCCGAACAATTATTGCTCAATGAAAGATGGGAACCTGATTCGTCATTCAGTGAATTCGAGCCAGAATTTGACGGGGAACAAACATTAACAAAAAGAGAAAGGGAACAAAGGTTAGTAGACCAATTTGTCAGCAATTGTTTACAAGATTGTCTAAACACTTCCATTGAAGAACAATCTCCTCATGTTCTATTTATGGCAGAGGCGCAAAATGCTCGTAAGCTTTTAAAATGGCTACAAAACCCTTATGTACCAGAAACTCCTGGTATTTTACCTGGACAATTAGATCGACAACTATCTAAGCGAGAAAAAAAACGTTTGTCTATTGTCCGTTTTAGAGAAACAAAACAGAATGAAACTCCAGTAGCGATTCTTAAAAGTAAACCTGGCAGTAGAACTAGCGGTATTTTCAAGTGGAAAGATATTTGCGATGATTCAAAACAAAATATTTATCTAAGTGTAAGAAAACCTTTAAATACTGAAAAATTTTCATTAAAAAAAGCACAGTCGCGTCTTGACAATGGTAAAAGTCCAGCAGGTAATATAAAACCAATTGAAATAGTAATTGTCTATAGTTTAGCTATCGAACAAAATACACTTGCTAAGTTTGTTCATAATTTACGCGATCGCAACCCTTATTACTCAGATTTCAACACTTTACCATTTCCTTTTTCTTTAGCTATCCCAACTAAAGAATATGCGATAGGTATTAGAGATATGGTGGAGTCTGAGGATTTAGATGAAGAAGATTAATTGAAAGAAGCGATCTCTTGTAACTACTTACCCTTTCAAAGTAAATTTAATTAATTTGTAGCCATGCATCAATTTGAGAATATTGTTTTACTTCAATCAATCTTGGCTTGACGTTCCCAATATCCTCGCAGTATTGCTGAATCGAGCGATCGCCTTTTATAGTCATTCCAATTAATTTCCTCATGATTGACTGGTATTAACTCAGAAGTCAGAGGTCAGAGGTCAGGAGAGTTTGAGGCACTAGATGCGGACAAGTCCTTTCTCGCAGTTTTCTTTTTTCGTATGGTTTCTATTTGGA
>JBBSPC010000126.1:0-14231 GCA_038259125.1 Chroococcales cyanobacterium
ATTACTAAAAAGAGTTATTCTCGACCCAAAAAATCACAAACAAAGACAGCTTAACTATATTTTTGGCTAATTATTTTCTCTTTTAGCTATTTTAAACTGGCTGAACTATTTTCTCATGATTTTTTTTAGTCTAAACTACAGTGACTCAGTATCACTTGCTACTCAAACGCCGAATCCAAATTTTTAATCAGCAATTAAGAGTATTATCTAACTCCCAATTACTAATATGATTACTGTATTGATTCCACTGTTGGTATTTTAATTTTAAATAAGAATCTATAAAAGATTCTCCCATAGCTTTTGCCAAAACTGTATTATTTTCTAAACAGCGTAAAGCATCTAATAAATTACCAGGAAGGCGTTTGTCCTTATCTGATGATGGTTCGGTGTAGCTGTTGTTATTCGAGCGATCGCCTGGATCTATTTTACGCTCGATACCATTTAATCCTGCTGCAATAATTGCACTCGGAAGCAAATAGGGATTCACTGCGCCATCAGACAGTCGAAATTCAAACCGACCAAGATCGGGAATACGAATCAGATGGGTGCGATTGTTACCACTATAGCTAATAGTATTAGGCGACCAAGTTGCACCCGATACTGTATTGAGGGCATTAATCCGCTTGTAAGAATTAATTGCAGGATTGGTAAAGGCGCACAAAGCAGAAGCCGACTCTAAAACTCCACCAATAAATTGATAGCCTATGGTGGAAAGTTCTGATTCTGATTTTTCGTCTTCAAATAAATTACTCTTGCCTGTATTATCCCAGACGGAAACATGAGTATGACAACCGTTACCAGTTAAATTAGCAAAAGGCTTGGGCATAAAGGTAGCACGAAACCCATGCTTCTCGGCAATACTTTTAGCCATATACTTAAAAAAAGCATGGCGATCTGCCGTAATCAAGGCATCATCATAAGTCCAGTTCATTTCAAACTGCCCGTTACCATCCTCATGATCGTTTTGATAAGGTTTCCACCCTAAAGACAACATAGCGTCGCAAATTTCGCTAACCACGTCATAACGGCGCATCAATGCCTGTTGATCGTAACAGGGTTTAGAAGAGCGATCGCGACTGTCGGAAATTTCTAACTCATCCGCCGATAACAGAAAATATTCGCATTCGACCCCAGTTTTAATCGTGTATCCCCGTTCTGCGGCTGCTTTAAGTACTTGTTTTAGCACTACCCGAGGACTTTGCATGAGGGGATCTCCATTTATATAGAGATCGGCTGGCATCCATGCCACATCTGGTTGCCAAGGTAACTGAAATAGGCTATTGCGATCGGGCATGGCAAAAATATCAGGATCGGCGGGACTCATATCTAACCAAGCAGCAAATCCGCCAAATCCTGCACCACTTTCCGCCATTTCGTCAATACTTTGGGCAGGAACAAGTTTGGCTCTTTGCACGCCAAATAGATCGGTAAAAGAAATGAGAAAATAACGGATTTTGCGATCGCGAGCTAGTTCTGATAATAACATCGTGGTTGACAATACCTCACACAACTAACTCTTACTATGGAGCGATCATCTGTAGATGTTTGTAACTACCACTACTATTCACCGTCTAATAAATGGGTTAAAAGCCCGGTGCTGAAGCCACAATTAAGCTTTTAGCTTTAGTATTCAATTAATCCCTGCATCAATTCGTTAATGCTTTGTTTGACTGTTTCTGGGGTATAAGGTGCGATCGCTTGCCAAGAATTAAAAGACAAGCTATTCCAAAGATTGACATCATTATAGAGTCGTAAAATTTGTTCAGCGAAGTCTTCAGTGTTGTTAGCCTCTAGAATATGCTCTTCAGGCTGAAGATTCATGCCTTCTGTGCCAATCTCAGTAGAAACTACGGGCAAACTATATTCTAAGCTCTGACCTATTTTTCCTTTCATTCCTGCTCCATACCGAAGCGGGGAAACTGATAGCTTATGGCTTAAAAAATAAGAGCTAACGTCATCTATATATCCAGTCACCGTGATTTTATCTCCTGCTAGAGCTTTAACTTCAGGTGTCACGTTACTGCCAATCAAAGTTACTTTAATATCAGGCTGTTTTTGCCATACCAGAGGCATTATCTTTTGGCATAACCACAAAACTGCATCAACATTGGGGGGATGATTATAGCTACCGATAAACAATATTCCTGAGCGTTCATGAAAACTAGGAATATCTCCTTGATAGGGAAAATGAATATTAGGCACAACGGCTACTTTATCTACGGATGTTGTTTCTTTTGGTTCAAGCTGCGCCTGTAATATTTCTTGTTCGATTGGAGTAACGGTAATAGTTAAATCTGCCTGCGAAGCCAGGCGTAATTCTGTGGCTTGCATCTGCTGCCAGTTTTTTTCTGAATCTGGGCTTTGTTTGGCTGATAATTCCCAGGCTCTTTTTAGCCGTAGATAGTGTAAGTCAATAGTGTCGTAGATAACTTTAATTGACTGTTTTGATTTAATTAATGATGTGTACTTTTCATTTAGTTCGGGGCGACAAATCCAAGCCACATCAATCAAAGATAGTCGTTCGTTTATTTGTTGCTCGATAGTCTTGCCGTAACCCTGCTGAGTATAAAGAACTTCTATTTGTAAATTCTCCATAACTGAGGTGTATGGTTCAGCTTTATAGCCATTATCCGCAGCAAAAATTACGTGAAAATTGAGAGATTTAAATATTTTTAGCAGTTCAAACAAACGACGAGAACCAGACTCCTTATCGTAGCAAGGCATATAGCCATCGATAACTAGGATGGTTTTGTTGCCCAAATATTTCCTGCTGGCTAAAGGAACATTGGCAATGCCAGTATTGGGTAAATATTGACCGTTGAGAACATTTTGCCACTTTTGCCGAAATTTAACTCCATTGACTAGCTGATATTTTTTAGTACCATTACTGGTAGAAGTACCAGAACTAATGCCCTCGTAGTGAATTACCTCTGACTGGGGTTGATACATTACCTTAAGCCCTAGTTGGTGACGAATAGCAAAACAAAGATCCGTATCTTCATAGTAAGCAGGGGCAAAATCCTGTTCAAAACCTTTAAGACGCTCAAAGATCTCTGTCCTAACCATTAGGCTCGCTGCCGAACAGTAGTCTACAGGACGCAGATAATTATATTCAGGGGCATTAGCATTATCTTGTCTGCCATAGTTCCAGCCTGAGGCATCTTGCCATATAATTCCTCCTGCTTCTTGCAAAGCACCTTGAGCATAAATTAATTTTGAACCTACTGCACCAACCTGATTATCTTGGTCTAAAACTTCCATCAGGCTTTCAATACAGTTAGGCTTGATTTGCGTATCGTTATTGAGGAAATAAAGATATTTACCTTTGGCTAACGATGCTCCTTGGTTACAGGAATAGATAAAGCCTTGATTGGACTGATTGTTAACTAGGTTAATTGCCGAAATTGGCTCTAAGATGTTTCTTGTCTCATCCGTAGAACAGTCATTAACCAAGATAATCTCGATCGCCGTAGACTTATGGACATTAGTGGCGATCGCTTTTAAACAGTCTAGTGTATAATTTAGCTGATTGTAAACAGGAATAATAATTGAGACTTGAGGATTGTTACTGTGGGGCAAAATCTGCTGTAGTTCTACCCCCAAGGACTTTAAATCTGGCTGACTATATTCGACCTTTACAGGCGTCGATAGACCATTGCTAATATATTGCTGGACATTGCAGTTGGGATCTTGCCTTAGCAGAATCTCCTGCAAACGCGCCATGGCTGCACCGCTTTTTGGCTGAATTTGCAAAGCCATCTGATAAGTAACAATTGCCTGATCTATTTCTCCTGACTGTACTAAAACATCCCCCAGTTTAAGATAAAATTTCAGATTAGTTTTATCAATTGCTAGGGCGTGGTGGTAAACTTCAGGATCGTCAGGATTTTGTTGAATAGCTAGTTGAAAATGTTTTAGGGCAACCTCTCGATCCTGTTGGCTACGGCGAAACAGCGCATCCCCTAACATTAGCTTAATTTTAGGTAGATCTGGCTGAATTTTAGCTGCCTGCTGGTAGAAATCTACCGCCCGATCCCACCGATCGAGTTTGCCGTAGGCTTCAGCCAGATTGTAGTATGACCAAGGAAATTGGGGATTAAGTTTAATTGCCTGTTGATAGATAGGAACGGCTTCTGACCATTGTTCTAATTGAATTAGAGCATAGCCCAAATTATTATATGACCAAGAAAAATCGGAATTAAGCTTGATTGCCTGACGATAAGCGACAATAGCCTCTGACCATAATTCTTGGTGAGTTAAAACCTCTCCTAGCTGATGAAAGGCTGCACTATTTTTAGCATCGTATTGAGTTGCTCTTTGATAACAAAGAGTAGCCTGTGACCACTGATCTTGCAACCGATAAAGACTACCCAGACGATAGTATAAAAGAGGATTATCCTGTCCGTATTTTAAACTCTCAACGTAGCAGGCGATCGCCTCTTTTCTAGCTCCTAACTGAACTAATAATTCTCCCAAACCCAAATATGCAGCTATCAGCTCAGGCTGCCTGGCTATAGCTCGACGATAGCAGGTAAGGGCTGACTGTTGCTTGCCCCAACTGACCAAGTTTTTGCCTAACTCTAGATACTCAGCAGCACTTACATTTTCATTGTCCAAAGAAATAGCCTTTAACAAATGTTCAGCCGACTGTTTTTTGTCTCCAAGCTGAGTTTGGGCGCGGGCTAAATCGCGATATGCCTTCGCCATTTTGGGGTTTAAGGCGATCGCTTTTTGGTAAGATTCAACTGCTTCTGACCATTCTTGTTTTTTAGTATGCAGAGTGCCTAAACTGTAGTGATGTTCTGCTTCTTCGGCAAAGGATTTAGAAGATTGTTGATTAGTTTGTAGTGGTGTGACTTGAGAATTAGTTTTAGAAGCGCCTAAATCAGCATTGGTTAGCTTTAAAATTACCTGACAATATTTAGCTGCTTCTGACCATAGCTCTAATTGCTCACAAAGAGCAACGATTTTTTGGTATATATCTATTCGTGGTTCAAGTTTGGCTGCCTGGAAATACTGTTCTAAAGCAGGCTGTAATTCTCCCTGTTGCTTTAATAGTTGCCCCTGACGTAAATATTCATCTAAGGATTGAACTGAATTTATAGCACTTGTGGAAGATTGCTGGCGTTCTAAACTAGAAGACAAAACTTTGGTTGATCTTTTCTCTATTTCATGAGCTTGAGTTAGATAAAATTGGGCTTTTTCAGATTGTTGTAGCTTTTGATATATTTTTGCTAGCTGTCGGTATACGCCAACCAGTTCGGGTTTAACCTGAATTGCTTTTTGATAATGAACAATAGCTTGTGACCATTGTTTTTGTTTAGCGTAGAGATAGCCTAGATTGGCATAGACTTCAGCAAAATTTGGCTCAATAGAGATTGCTTGAAGATAAAAGCCAAGAGCTTCTTTGGTTTTGCCTATTTTTTGGAGGGCATCACCCATTAACTTATGAGCGTCCGTTAGTTTTTGATTTAAGACCAGTGCTTCAGCACAGGCTTGAATTGTTGATTGCCACTCTTGCTTTTGCCAATAAATCTGCGCTTGATTTAAACAAACTTGAGCCTCATCTATCTGGATCATCTGCGTTACTAGTAAAAAGAAAAGTCGATTTGCAGTCTTCAGTCGTAATAATTTTGAAAATATGCCCCAACTAATCAACGCAGCATATTAACGCTAATTACCCACAGCAAATTTAAATCAAAAATTCAGTGGTCAGCCTCCCCATCTTAATTAAGCGAAGTAATATAATATTGCCCAAAAATTCATCCAAACAGAGAGGAAGTAAACCACTCTTAGACTCAAACTAAGGGGGTCAAACAAGAAATGGTGAAGATGACACCGCCGAATCTAACATCAAAACTTGTTTTTGCCCACTATTACAATCAATCTAAATACTTAATTTAGATTTGGTTGTGCGTACACCTGGTCGTAATAATTTTTGTATTCCTCACTTAACAAAGGTTGCCACCAATCGCGATTGGCTAAATACCATTCCACAGTACGGCGCAAACCTGCTGCAACGGTTTCTTGTGGAGTCCAGCCTAGCTCCCGTTCAATTTTGCTGGCATCAATGGCATAACGACGGTCATGTCCTGCACGATCTTTGACAAAGGTAATCAGATTTTTAGCAGGAGTAACGGGTAAATCTGGTGCAAGCTCATCCATTAGGGTGCATAGCTGCTCTACTAAATCGATATTTTTTACTTCGTTATTACCCCCAACGTTATAGGTTTCTCCTGGTTGACCCTTGTGAATTACCACATCTAAAGCACGACAGTGATCTTCTACATAAAGCCAGTCGCGAATATTTTGCCCATCACCATATACAGGTAGAGGTTTACCCAAGAGGATATTAATGCACATTAAAGGGATCAACTTTTCTGGGAAATGATAAGGACCATAATTATTGGAGCAGTTAGTGATTATAGTCGGCATTCCGTAGGTATGGAAATATGCTCTCGCCAAATGATCGCTTCCCGCTTTGGAAGCCGAGTAGGGACTGTTGGGAGTATAGGGTGTTGTTTCGGTAAAGGCAGGATCGTTAGCTTCTAAGCTGCCATAAACTTCATCAGTAGAAACATGGAGAAAACGGTCATTCTGTGGTCGCTCTCTTTTGTTCCAGCGTTGGCGAAAAGCTTCTAAGAGGGTAAAAGTTCCCACCACGTTAGTTTGAACAAATGCTCCAGGACCAATGATGGAGCGATCTACATGGGATTCGGCAGCCAAGTGCGCCACAGTATCAATACCTTCTGACTCTAAAAGATGATCGATCAAAGTGCGATCGCATATATCTCCCTGAACAAACCTTAAATCAGAATTGTTTTCTAAACTCGCTAAATTAGCTTTATTCCCCGCATAGGTTAAGGCATCTAAAACCACGATGCGATCGCCTTGGTAACTGTTGCACCAATGGTGAACAAAATTAGAGCCAATAAAACCTGCTCCCCCTGTAATTAATATTCTCCGAGGCTTTCTATTATCTTGTTGCATAAGTTTATTAATGTCGTGACGCTAGTTTAATTGCTGTGACCCAAATTAACGTGAGTTCAGGATAAACTAAAACCCATACTGTAAGGTAATCATAAAAATGTCTTTTGTCTCTACATTTTTTTAGATTTAAAATTAGCTGTATTGATAACGAATAGAATCATAGATATTAAGGTATTGCGCTCCTGCATTCTTCCAAGAATAGTCGCATTCCATGCCCTGCTGCATTAACTGCTCAAATTCTTTGGGATAGTCGTAATACAAGCCGATCGCTCTTTCCATAGCTGATTCTAAAGCATGATTGTCCATCTGATAAAAGACATAGCCATTGCGTTTCTCGGGAGCATGATCTGAATCGTGATCGCGATCAAAAACAGTACTCAGTAAACCTCCAACACCCCGCACAATAGGTACTGTGCCGTATTTTAAGCTAATTAACTGAGTTAGTCCACAGGGTTCAAAGTTACTGGGAACAACGATCATATTTGCTCCCGAATAAATCAGATGAGCTAGTTCTTCATTAAAACCAATTTCTAGATGTACGTCAGGATTGTCATTGAGGAAATATTTTTCATGGAGGAAGCGATTGTTTACCTCTGCCGAAGTTCCCGAACCCAATAAGACAAACTGAGCATTATGTTGCAGAGCATAGTAAATTGCATGATGTACTAAATGTACGCCTTTTTGCTGATCCAAACGACCTATGTAGGCAATTACAGGCTTATCGGTATCTTGCAAAAATAGCTGCTGTCTCAAAGCTTTTGTATTTTTGGCTTTGTCAGCCAAGCTATCTACATCGTATTGGCAAGGAATAAGCTCATCTAATTTAGGATTCCACAGCTTATAATCAATACCGTTCAAGATGCCACTAAATTTGCTTTGATGAATTTCTAAGGTATGACCCAAGCCATAGCCCACATCAGTAAAGCGAGCTTCCCAGGCGTGGTGGGGAGAAACGGTGTTTACATAATTGGCATAAACGATCCCGCCTTTCATTAGGTTTAAGGCAAAGGGATTAAAATTATCTCTCAGGCGATCGTAGTGGAAATAGTGATCTGGTCTATTTAAACCTGTGGCTTCTAAGATTTCGTTGCCACAATTGCCCTGATGTCTAAAGTTGTGGATGGTGTAACAAACTCTCTGACGTTCCATACCATAATACTGATACATTTCGTATAGCATTACGGGGATCAATCCAGTTTGCCAGTCATGACAATGAATAATGTCAGGACGTTTATTGCTCTTGAGCAAAAATTCCATCGCTGCTTTACTAAAGAAAGCAAAGCGCATGGGATCATCTTCACCACCGTAGACATAACCACGATTGAAAAATTGATCTTGGCTTTTGGGTTGGATGAAAAAGCATAATCTGCCATGTACCCAACCACAGAAGACATCACATTTAATTTCGCCACCATACCAGGGTACATCCAAATCTTTGTATGCCTCGTGCAAACCCCAAATATGGTCGTATCTCATGCAGTCATACATCGGCAGAATTAGCTCGACACAGTTACCGCGATTTTCTAATTCTCTACTCAGCCCATAAACGACATCTCCTAAACCGCCAGCTTTGATTACAGGAGCGCATTCGGAGGCAATCTGCACGACGTACATACTTTAGTCCTCTCTTAATAAAACTTTATAATTATCTATTTTTATTAAGATTCTAGACCACAAATTCAATTTACGTGGATTTAAGCGAAAAAAAGTACAAGAATGTTATCCAAAATAGCCTGAAAATGAGAAAAGGCTGAAAAACTCAATTTCTATTCTTACCAACTTTTTTCAAGTTTTCTCACTTTTGATTTTAAGATAAGCCTGTAATTTAGTGAAGATCGATTACCTTGCCACGAAAAACAATATAGTTATAAATGTTATAAGCCAACATAATCGGAATCAGAAAACCGACAAAAATAATCATAAATACTAGAGAGCTAGGACTAGCAGCAGCTTGGTAGATGGTGATTTGGGTGGGAATAATATAGGGGAAGACAACTAATCCTAGTCCTAGGAATGAAATAAAGAACAGCAATAGAGTCCAGACAAAGGGTCTATTTTCTTGTTCTAGATAAAGGCTTCTCAGAAGTAGAAAGATTAATAATGCTCCCAGCAAGGGAATTAAGGCAAAAATATAAACTAACGGGGCTTCAAAAAGCTTGGTTCTAACACTTTCAGAAAAAATCGGTGTAGTAATAGTTAAATATACTGCACCGACAAAAGTAGTTACCGCTGAAATTCTGGCAGTCCAGTAATGGGTCGTTTGTAGTTCACCTTCAGTCTTTAAGATTAAATAAGTTGAACCAATCAGAACATAGCCTTGAATTAGAGTTAAAGCCACTAAAAGCGATCGCAAACTCAACCAGTCCCAAGTTCCCCCAATAAAATGACCAGCACTATCTACGGTAATACCCTCTAAAATTGCTCCCAAAGCGAATCCCTGACCGATAACAGCCAAAAAGCTACCACCACCAAAAGCTATATTCCACAGAAACTTTGTTTCCGAGTGTTCCCGAAATTCAAACGCTACAGCGCGAAAAATCAAGCCAAAAATCATGATCATAATGGGAATATACAAAGCCTGAAGGATTGTGCCATAAGCTAAGGGAAATGCTCCAAATAACGCCCCTCCCATCAAAACCAACCAAGTTTCATTAGCATCCCAAACATTGCCTAAGCTAGTCATTAAAATACCTCGACGTTCTTCATTAGATGCAGTTATAGAAAGGATTCCTACCCCTAAATCGAAGCCATCGAGCATCACATAGAGAAATAAGAATAATGCCAAAATAGCAAACCACACCTGGGGCAAAAAGTATTGAAGAGGTTCCATTGTTTTTAAATAATAGAGTTGTTAAGAAAAAATCGGCTGCTGCTTTAGATAATCATAAAATATTAATATTCATGGCAGATAGACTTAAGAATTTGTTGAAGTCAACACCGCGATTAGATTCGGCGACTAGCCGTCGCCCTCTCTGGCGCTCATTTTTTGCTATGGTTTGGTTTGTAGCCATAACTAACTTCAACATACGTAAATGACCGATGAGCAATATCTTAATTAGTAACGATGATGGTATTTTTGCTTTAGGTGTACGTACTTTAGCTAATACATTGGCACAGGCTGGTCATCGGGTAACGGTTGTCTGTCCAGATCGCGAACGTTCGGCTACTGGACATGGGTTAACTCTTCATCAACCAATTAGAGCTAAGGAAATTGATTCTGTCTTTGATGATAACGTGATTGCTTGGTCCTGTTCAGGAACTCCCGCCGACTGCGTTAAGTTTGCTCTTAGTGCTGTTCTTAAGACTCGACCCGACTTTGTTTATTCAGGAATTAATCATGGTCCTAATTTGGGTACAGATGTTTTATATTCTGGTACGGTATCAGCAGCAATGGAGGGAGTATTAGAAGGTATACCTAGCGTTGCTTTTAGTTTAGCCAGCTTTTCCTTCCTAGAGTTTCAGCCCGCAGCAGATTTTGCCCTAAAGCTGGTGCAGCAGATGACAGAACAAGATTATCCCAAACCACCTTTATTAAGCGTTAATATTCCCCCTGTTCCAACCTCAGCAATAACAGGAGTATTAGTTACCCGTCAGGGTTTACGCCGCTACATTGAGAAGTTTTCCCAAAGATTAGATCCCCGTGGAAAAAGCTATTACTGGCTAGAAGGAGAAATTATTGAAGATATTGAACAGCCAGAAGACATTAATTTACCGCCTCATATTTTGACAGATGTTCAGGCAATTCGCGATCGCTATATTACCATTACACCCCTGCAATACAATCTTACCGATGCAGCGATAGTTAAATATCTTTATGGTCAAGAGTTTTATGTAAATTAACAGCAAAATTCTCTAATTTGTATTGGTAAAAATTATCTAACTCAAATCGCGATCGCCAAAGTGATAAAAGTTTCGGATAGCACTTCCTAACGGTTAGTTCAAGTATTATTTTTTGTTTGTTCTCTTATCATCTTGTCGAAAATAGGTTAGAATTTCGCCCAACGGATTCCTCTCAAAAAACACGGAGATTACTAAATGTCTGCTCTTCGCCAACCTGACTTTCCCACTGAATATTATTCTCCAGAACTACAGCCAAAAAATAATAATCACCAATACCAAGAGGTAGTTAAGCAACCTCAAGTTAAACGAGCAAAAATAGTCAAATCTCGTCGTTTTTCCCAGTCAAATGTTCTGCCAAATAACCTTAAGGCTTTATCTTTTTTACAAAAAGGATCTTTTGGTTTAGCTTTAGTTTCTATGACGGCAAGCATTGGTCTTTATATATCTACTGTACAAATTCCCAAGCTTTGGAGTCAGGAATATCAAAATCTTGAAAACCTACAGCTTCAAGAACGTCAATTAGTATCAATTAACGAAACTATTAAATATCAAATTGCTAAAGAGGCTGGTCAAAACAATCAGCTTGCTATCTCAACACCAAAGTCAGCCTTGTTTATCAATCCAGCTAAAGTTCAAGTTAAAACTGCCTCTCAAACTAACGTCGATCAAGCTAAGGTAGCTAATTTAAAACTCAATAGTTGGGGATATTAAACTATTAATTTTGCTGTAGATTATTTTCAACCAATTCTTAATAGAAAATACAAAATTGCCGTTCAACAAGATTGTATTTTCTAGTTGTTTGACAATCAATAAGCAATAGCACAAATTCAAAATATCTTTAGTGATTCTTCGTTGGTAAATTTTGAGCCAACAGGTATTATAGATAGCATTGCTCAATATCAACTTACTTGTGATCCAAGTTTATCTTGAACAGCAACTTGATTAATGCTGATTTGTTAAGTAATTTTTAGATGATTGCTGATTAATTGTCAAAGATAATATCAATACTAGATAGCTTATGGGTTAATTATGACCAAATCTAAGTTCAAAATTCCCCTGAAATCAGCTAAAAGCCGTAAAGTTCAAACTAAAGCCAGATCTAATCATTCAACCTCTAAACACCGTCACCGAAATACAAACCCTAAGCAAGCAAATCAGTCTAATCAAGCCATACTGCGCTTATTCATAGTTTGGGGAATGTTAGTTATAGGCGCGCTAGGCTTGGCTACAAGACTTTACTATCTACAGATAGTTAACCCTGTAATAGTCTATGAGCAAGCACCTCAAGGAAAAAAACTAACTCAAATAGCACTAGATCAACAAACCACAAAGTTACAGTTCTACATTCCTCGTCGCCAGATTGTAGATCGCCAACAAAATGTTCTGGCAACAGATCGCATTACCTATACTCTTTATGTCCATCCCCATTTATTCATAAGAAACTCCCAAGCCGTACCTGCAAAAGAAATCGCTGAAAAGTTAGCAGATATATTAGGGACTAAAACTCCTGAAGAATTACTAGCAATTTTTAGTAAGCAGGATTGGGGAATACTTTTGGCAGAAAATTTACCAGAATCAGCCAAAGAAAAAATCGCAGCATTACAAATTGATGGTTTAGATCTCAAGCAAAACTATACTCGTTTTTATCCTCATAAAGAAATGGCAGCAGAAGTTACAGGATATGTAAATCGAGACAGTAGCCGTACTCCCCAAGCTGGGGTTGAGTATACCCAAAATGAGCTATTAAAACGCGAGCCAATTAGCTGGACAATGAAGCGTAGCTTTGACAACAATAAACCAGTGTTTTATCCAGGTAATCTCAAAAAATCTCAACAGCTTTTTAACTTTGATGATCTGCGTTTACAGTTAACTATCGATCTGCGTTTGCAAGAAATTGCTCGTAATGCTTTAGCTAAACAAATGAAGGAATATAAGGCAAAGCGGGGTGCGGTAATTGTCATGGATGTGCGTGATGGTGCGATCGCTGCTTTAGTCTCAGAACCCACTTACGATCCTAATACTTATTATAAATACAACGATTTTGGACTGTTTAAAAATTGGGCAGTTACCGATCTTTATGAACCAGGCTCAACTTTTAAACCGATTAATATAGCCTTGGCTTTAGATGCAGGGGTGATTTCTCCCCAGGATACTTTTGATGATACGGGAGAGATTCAAATCAAGGATGCCTTGGTGCGCAATCACGATTTTGCCACAGAAGGCGCACGAGGCAAAATAACCCTAACACAAATTCTTCAGCACTCAAGTAATGTAGGGATGATCAGGGTAATGCGACACATGAAACCCCTCGACTATTATCGAGATTTGCAAAAAATAGGTATTGAAGATGAGGTAGAATTTGATATTCCTGGATACACTAGGGGTAGACTTAAAGACGAAGTAGAATTTACCGTCAGAGAAATCGAATCAGCTACCGCAGCTTTTGGTCAAGGTTTTTCTGTCACTCCTCTCAAACTAATTCAACTTCATGCAGCATTGGCGAATAAAGGTAAACTAATTACTCCCCACGTAGTTAGGGGTTTGTCAGATTACAAAGGTTATTTGCACTATTCTCAGCCTCCCCACAGCAAACAGATATTTTCTCCTAAAACTGCTACTACTGTTTTGAAAATGATGGAAAAAGTTGTGGAAGACGGAAGTGGTTATGCTGCTAAAATTCCTGGCTATAGAATTGCAGGCAAAACGGGAACGTCCCAAAAAGCGGTTAATCAAGGTGGTTATGATAAAACTGCTAAAATCACCAGTTTTGTTGGTATCTTTCCTGTAGAAGCACCCCGTTACGCAGTGTTAGCCGTAGTTGATGAGCCTCATGGTAAATATACTTTTGGCTCTACCGTAGCAGCACCTATAGTCGGTTCAGTCATTCAGGGAATAATTAATATTGAAGGTATTCCCCCAGATAATCAAGTCTCTAAATCTTCTAGATAAAACTTCGGTTTTTTAGCGAATTTAAGGGCGTATTTTACCGATTTATCTAACAATAATAATGATCAAATTATTTTTTGATTAATTCTCATGATTTTAGAAGTTGCTATACTAAAAATCAAACCAGGCATGAATCAAGAGTTTGAAACTGCTTTTAGCCAAGCTTCTGGTATTATTGCTTCGATGCCAGGATATAGCAATACAAAGTTATCTTAGGACAAAATCAGCTAAAATCAAGGCGATCACTAAAATAAAAAGATTATGCCGACTCCCTACAGCTACGATCTAAGAAAAAAAGCCGTAGATGCCTATCACAGAGGTGAAAAGAAGATAGCTATTTGTCGATTAATGAAAATTAGCCGAAATACTTTAGATCTTTGGTTGCAAAGAGAAGAAGAAACAGGTGATTTCAAAGCGATCGCTAAACGACCCAGTAGAGACAATCGTAAAATTCA
>JBBSPC010000127.1:0-13514 GCA_038259125.1 Chroococcales cyanobacterium
CAGTCATCTACAAGGACAAAAACTATGACTAATAGGCTTTCAAAGTCTATGCTATTCATGAGGAAAGATATTTAGATGGACAGCTTGATAACTTTCATCTTCTGTCTTTTCCTCCTTTTTTCCTAATTCACACTAGGCGTGTTTAATAGGTCTATAAACATTTTTTGATTCACTCAGCAAAGCTAACTAATTAGTTTTCGTGTCAGAATTAGAATTTTGAAACATTTCATAATAAGGAATGTTCTTTTTAATCGCATAGTCAGTTTTAGAAGAGTAAAATTCTCCGTTGCGATCGTGAAAAGCCCAGGTAGTAGGAAACTGTATAATAGCTCCTATTGTCAAAGGAACACTTGATTCTTTAAGGGTTTTAATACGTCGGTGTAGAGTGCTTCTAGATAAGCCAGTCTCTTCGATTAATTGGCGGTAACTATATTTTTTGCCGTCAATCAGCATAATGATTGTTTGGAATTTGATTTGTTTGTATCAGGAGTTTAATTTTGACACACATTTAACTATATTGGCATTTAAAATGCTGTGTATGTTTTTAAATCCTATTAACGGGAATAAATATGTTCAATAACTAGGATTTAGAAAAAAGATTTGATTGATAGACTAAGACTATATATCAAGTGGTTAAAATAAAACGGTTTTGTTTCATTGTTTTAATTTTGAAACAAATATTACTAAAATACAGCTTATTTAAAATTATTTTTAATCTGTTTCCTTATCCCTCATCCTTCATTCCTTAAAAACATGGCTTTACCAAGAATAAAAATAGCACAAGACAAGGCTGAATTGGTTCAGAAATTATTGGATACAAAAGGAACAACTGGAGCGTTTCAAACCTATGCAGACATTATTGCTTTTGCAGCCAGTTTAGGAGTCAAGCATCAAAAAAGAGTCAAGTTGACGGAAATATCTCAAAGTGAACCTGCCCCAATCAGTTTAGAAGTATTTATATCTCGTGGTTATGATCGCCTGATTAAACTTATTGCAGTTACCGAGACGCAAGATATTAAAATTCTCTCGACGGAGAATATAGCCATAGAAGCACAAAGAGTTATTATTTTTGAAGAATATGCCAACGGTGGTCTAGAAAAACTAAGCTATGAATTACGTGGGGCGGTAGATTATACAGAAAGATTAGTTTTGATTCTTAATGCGGAAAGATTTAGTACTGAATGTGATGATGAGGAATTCGATCTAAGTAGATTTCTTTAGTAGCTATAATGTTTCAAAAATAAAATAATGACACATAAAAAAGCATTTAAAAATACCAAAATATGAATAAATAAAATGATTTTTCCAGTCAACAATTTTATTGGCGAGATAGCTGCTTTAAGTGCTGCTTTGCTTTGGGCGATCTCTTCCGTGGTCTATATTCATTTGGGGCTAAAGATTTCTCCGCTACAGCTTAATCTCTATAAAGACATAATTGCGATCGCCTTAATCGCCATAACTTTACTTATTCAGGGTGCAGCCTTTAGAGATTTATCACTCCCTACATTATCTTTGCTGTTCCTGAGCGGTATTGTTGGCATTGGCTTAGGGGATACAGCTTATTTCGCAGCCTTAAATAGTTTGGGGGCAAGACGTACTCTCTTGTTAGAAACTTTTTCGCCACCAATGGGTGCATTGCTGGCTTTGATTTTTATTGGCGAACAGCTAACTACGAATGCTTGGCGCGGTATTTTGTTGACTATTTTGGGGATAGCCTGGGTCATTAGCGAACGGAATCCTGTAGATAAGATCAGTGTGTCACGGCAAGGTATGATTTGGGGAATCCTAGCTGCGATCGCTCAAGCAGTTGGAGCAGTTATCTCTCGTTTTGCGTTAATTCAGTCAGATATAACCTCTTTAGAAAGTACCTTAATCCGTTTGCTTGGTGGTACTGTGATTGTTTTGGGTTTACTATTTTTGCCTGTTGCGCAAAAAACTGACATCAAATGGCAGCTATCTTGGCATAGTCTAAAGATAATTGCGATCGCAGCTACAGGAAGTACCTATCTTGGCATCTGGCTACAGCAGACATCACTTAAGTTTGCCCCTACAGGAATTGCTCAAACTTTTTTAGCAACAAGTCCTTTATTTGTTATGCCCATAGTTGCCCTACAGGGAGAAAAGATTAGTTGGCGGGCAATGCTAGGGGTGGTAGTCTCTTTGGGTGGAATTGCCCTTATATTTATTCGCTGAACACTGTTTGGACAGAGGCATAAGGCTCACTATATTTGATTCTTTCTCAATATCAAAGCATCGAACTTAAATTATTTTCCCAAAGCGTTAAATTTTTTATCTGTGTCTAAACCGAAAGCATATTTAAAGACAATCGGGTCGTAATATTCGCGAAACAATTCAATTTTGCCATCAACAACCTGAAACAATCCACCATATCGCTGTTTATATTGTCGTCTTGTAGAAATTATCTCTATATCACCTCGCCATTCAGCGAAAACGATTGTGGCATCATTGTTGATTGACAATAAAGTTGGTAACTAGCTACTCCTCAAAACCTTGTTTTGTCATTAAATCAAATAAATCTTCAGAAAACAAAGTTAGTAACTAATAAGGTATCAACTACATTTAATGAAAAATAAATGACAATAAAGTTGGTAACTTTTTAAAAGCATTGCACCACATGGTTTTAAGGGCGACTCTGTTCATAATATACTTTGGTCAGAATTACCAATCGAACTACATATATTCGGCGTTGTTGGATTGAGGTATGATTCAGAAAGAATGCGATCGCTTTGAATAACAATATTTCCGTCGATAAGGAACTGGAACATTGGAGAACTTAAGATAATGAACTAGTATAACGGCGTGTGCAACTTTTAATCAGGAATAAGCTGTTGAAAGCAAAATGGATTATTAGAATAACGATTAAGCCACAAAGCAACAGTATGAGCTAAAAGTTTGCGACTAATGCGACTGGTAAGGTGCCATAAATCTCTTGCTCGAACAGTCTCAAAATGAAAACGTTCTGCCAATTGTCCAATCAGTGCCTTCGGCACTCCGCCGTGCGAAGCACGTCGAAGCTCTCCAGAGCTTGTTTCGATTAAACGACGAGTTTTGACCAACCGTTTAACCGAATTGCGATCGCGAAGCTCAATCATATTGGAACGCTTTGGAGTCTGAAGATTAAGAGCTTGCTTGAATAAGTCTTGTTGCAAACAAATGACAAGATGCCCTCGAAAGCCATAATATTTTTCATCTTTAGCTGCACAATAACGCAGCGCATTCGCGCAGACCGCCGCTAGGCGGCTAGAACGCATTCGCGTTCGCAGTCGCGTACCCTGAAAACAAACGACAATTTTTAGCCCGTTGGTAATGGCATAGAGGAATTGGAAGACCATCAATTAAATGAATTGAATCATTGAAACCTCCTAACTGTCGTGCCAGGAGTTTCTGTAATTCCTGCTTATAGCACCATAAATTAGCAAACGCTCCAGACCGCGTCTAACAAACGTAGAACGGCTCTTGATTCGAGGAAATAATTCTTGCCAGTGACCTCGGAAATAATTCCAGATACCTTTATCCGTATCAATTCTTTAGATATGAGTTGTAGATTAGGACAGTATCATAATTAAAGTTACATCAAATTCTTTAGTGTTAGCAGAGAAAATTGAAATTATCGTTGCATTTCCATCTCATGTGTCATCCAACAGCCAAAAACCAATAAACTTAAACGAAAGAATATACATCAGGCGTAAATCATTTGGCTATGAGTTCACGTTGGCAATTTTGGATTGATCGCGGTGGTACATTTACCGATATTGTCGCCCAAAACCCCGCAGGAGAAATTGTAATTCATAAGTTGTTATCAGAAAATTCTGAACAATATGAGGATGCACCTATTCAGGGAATTAGAGACGTGATGGGCATCGATCGCCATCAGCCCATTCCTACAGCCGAGATTGAAGCGATCAAAATGGGAACGACAGTGGCAACTAACGCCCTTCTAGAGAGGAAAGGCGATCGCACTGTTTTAGCCATCACTCAAGGATTTAAAGATGCTCTGCGTATTGGCTATCAAAACCGTCCTGATATTTTTGCCTTAGAGATTATTCTGCCTGAAATGCTTTACGAACAGGTAGTAGAAATTAACGAACGTTATGATGCCCAGGGCAATGAACTAATTCCTGTTGATGTCTTAAGAGCAAAACAGGATTTACAGGCTGCATACAACTCAGGAATACGCAGTTGCGCCATTGTTTTGCTGCACAGCTATCGCTATCCCCACCATGAGTTAGAAGTCGCCAATATTGCCCGTGAAATAGGCTTTCCCCAAATATCTATTTCCCATCAGGTTAGCCCGTTAATTAAATTTATCTCACGGGGAGACACGACCGTCGTAGATGCCTATCTTTCGCCTATTTTGCGTCGTTATGTAGATCGGTTTACTCAACACTTAGATACAGCTCAAAACCCAGTTAAACTGATGTTTATGCAGTCCAATGGTGGACTAGTAGATGCAGACTTGTTTCAAGGCAAAGATAGCATTCTTTCTGGGCCTGCGGGCGGCATTGTGGGGGCAGTCAAAACCTGTGCTTTGGCTGGCTATGACAATATAATTGGCTTTGATATGGGGGGAACATCTACCGATGTCAGTCATTATGCAGGAGAGTATGAACGTAGCTTAGAAACAGAAGTGGCTGGAGTGCGATTGCGATCGCCGATGATGTCTATCCATACCGTAGCAGCGGGAGGCGGTTCAATTCTCTACTTTGACGGTAGTCGCTATCGGGTAGGTCCTGAATCAGCAGGGGCGAATCCTGGTGCTGCTGCCTATGGCAAGGGTGGTGATTTGACAGTTACTGACTGCAACGTGATGGTAGAAAAACTTCAGCCTGAGTTTTTCCCTAAAGTATTTGGGATCGAAGGTGATGCACCTTTAGATCGAGAGATTGTCCAAGAAAAATTTCAAATCTTAGCTAACCAAATTCAAGATGGTAAGACATCTGAACAAATTGCTTCTGGCTTTTTGGCGATCGCAGTTGCTAATATGGCTCAAGCGATTAAAAAGATATCTCTGCAAAAAGGTTACGATGTTTCCACCTATACTCTTTGTTGCTTTGGTGGCGCTGGGGGACAGCACGCCTGTCTAATTGCCGATGTACTGGGCATCAAGCGAATTTTTATTCATCCCTACGCGGGAGTTTTATCTGCCTATGGTATCGGGCTGGCGGATATGCGAATTATGAAAGAGAAATCTATTGAAGCACAATTAAAACCAGAGTTATTAACAACTTTAAAACAGGCTTTCCAAACATTAACTACTCAAGCCGAAACCGAATTAGCACCACAACAAGCTGAAATTCCAAATACTCAAATTTTAGCGAAGGTACATCTTAAATACAGTGGTACAGACTCTAGCTTGATTGTTGATTTTGCCGATCTTCCAGCAATGCGATCGCAGTTTGAACAACAATATACTCAACGCTATGGCTTTGTCATGGCTGGCAAAGATCTTGTGGTAGAAACCATCTCTATCGAATTAATTTGCCCGACCTATAGTCCCGAATCAAATCTGATTAAACGGCAAAATAATAATCTGCCTCAAGCAGTTACATCCGTCCCCATCTACACTGCTAATGCTTGGCATGATGCCCGGGTATACCAACGAGAAAGACTACAGCCAGGAGATATAATAGATTCCCCAGCAATTATCATTGAACCTACAGGCACAAATATTATCGAGCCAGGTTGGCAAGGAAGAATTAGCGATCGCCTTAATTTAATTCTCGAAAGGCGTTGCTAATAGCAGTAAATTAAATTCTAATTGAGATGTCAAAGTTTTCAGAGATTGCCAAGCTCACTTGGCTTTTTTTAGAGGTTGGCGATTAAGATAATAGTGCCAAAGAATTTGCGTAGCCACGGCTCTATAGGGTTGCCAAGCTTGAGTAATAGACTCTAATTCTGCTGCTTGAGGTCTAGTTGTGAGGTTTTTGATTTCTTTGACAGCGATCGCTACAGCTAAATCCTTAGAGGGAAATACATCCAGCCGTTGCAAAGCCATCATTAAGTAGATATCTACAGTCCAATCTCCAATGCCTTTGATTGCAGTTAGTTTCTTTCTGATGCTTAAATCATCTAGTTTGTTTAAACTTGCTAAATCTAAACTGCGATCGGCGATCGCTTGAGCCAATTCACGACCATATTTGGTTTTCTGGCGACTAAAGCCAATTGCTTTAAGTTCAGCATCATCTAAAGATAAAAAGCTGGTGGTCGTCAAATTGTCTACTGCCTTATTTAGACGTTCAAAAGCTGCTTTAGCCGAAGCGTAAGAAACCTGCTGTTCTAAAATAATGCGGATCAAGGTAGGAAAACCAGGCTTTCTTTGCCACTGAGGAGGATAGCCATAAACGTCAACTATCTTCGCCAAATCGCGATCGCGCTCGATCAGCTTCTGTATATTAGCAATAAATGTTTGATCCATACTTTGAAGTAGCAAACTTCGTTAAAATTTATAGGTGTAACTATCTATCCCTGTTAATCATGAGTCAGACGACGCTTAATTTTGCCGATATTCAAGCCCAAACGCCTACTATAGAAGACGTTACAGCAGAATATGAGAGTATTAATGCTGCTTTAGATCGGGCAGACACTACCGAAGCAAAAAAACAGGCTTTACAAGAGTGGGATAATTTACGTCGTCGCTTAGATAATTGGTCTGCCTTGACCTCCCTTCATTTTAGTCAAGATACAACCAACGAAGATTATAAACAAGCGCAGGAATACAGTGATGAGATACAGCCAAAACTGACTGCATTGGCGATCGCCATGAAGCAAAGATTATTAGATAGCCCTGATAGAAAAGAATTTGAGTCTATTTTAGGCAAACAAGCTTTTAGCCTCTGGTCAGCAGATGTTACCACTTTTGAACCCGCAATTGAATCTGATTTGGTTCAAGAGTCTAAACTGGTTAATCAGTATGTAGAGCTTTTAGCCTCGGCTGAAATCGAGTTTCAAACAGAGAAGGTAAATTTGTCGGGGATTCGTAAATATACTCAAAATAGCGATCGCCATGTCCGTTATCAAGCAGAAAAAGCCCGTTGGAATTTCTTTAGTCAGCATCAATCCCAGCTAGACAGTATTTTTGATCGGCTAGTCAAGTTACGTCATAGTATGGCGCAAAAGCTAGGCTACGACAACTACATTGGTTTGGGTTATAAGCGGATGCAGCGTATCGACTACACGGAAGCTGACGTGGAAAATTATCGTCAAGGAGTAGTAGATAATGTTGTTCCCTTAGCACAAAAAATCATTGCCAGAAAAGCCGAAAAGCTCAACTTAGATGCGGTTAACTTTTGGGATGAGTCGGTATTCGATCTACAGGGAAACCCAAAACCTAAAGGAGATCATGACTGGATGCTAAACCAGGCACAATCAATGTTTGATAACCTACACCCAGAGTTAGGCAGGTTTTTTAAGCTAATGAACCAAGGCAACTTTCTCGATCTCAAAACTCGCCCTGGTAAAGCTGGGGGTGGTTTCTGTACTGGTTTTCCTCAAGAGGGTATTCCCTACGTCTTTGCCAATTTCAACGGCACCCAAGGGGATGTTGAAGTTTTCACTCACGAAATGGGTCATGCTTTTCAGGCTTGGAAAAGCCGTAATCTCCCTACCGACTATCTTTGGCCTACCTATGAATCCTGCGAAATCCATTCTATGAGTTTGGAGTTTTTAACTTGGTCACAGATGGATAAATTCTTTGGTGATGATGCAGATCGTTTTCGGGAAATTCATTTGGCACAATCAATCTTATTTTTGCCCTATGGCTGTGCGGTAGACCATTTTCAGCATTTAGTCTATGCCAACCCCGAAGCCACTCCCCAAGCAAGAAACCAAATGTGGCAGCAAATGGAGGCGCGTTATCTTCCCTGGCGGCAATATGGCGATTTAGCATACCTCGCTCAAGGTGGTTTGTGGCAAGAAAAACAGCATATTTATTGCTATCCTTTTTATTACATCGATTACACCTTGGCTTTGTGCTGCGCGATGCAGTTTTGGGTAAAAGCGGAATCTGATTTTGAACAAACTTTGACTAACTATGTTGCCTTATGCCAACGGGGTGGAAAATCTCCGTTTCAGGAGTTGGTCAGTTCAGCCAACTTGGTTTCTCCCTTCAAATCTGACTCACTTGCTAATGTAGTAAATAAGGCTCAAGAATTTTTGCAGCTCTAAAAAATTATCCTGAATCCTGTTCGTTTAGGTAAGCTATTTGTTTTAGAAGTCAGTCCTATTTCTATTAGAAGAATTGTTGATACTTCGGTGTCGAAAATTATTGAAACAACTTACCATTGGTGGCCAATGACAAGAGCAATTTAATTTAACTATTTATCCGTACTTGATATTATTGGTGACTAAATAGCGATCGCACACATCATCTATTTGCTGCGCTAATTTCATAATATCAAAAGGTTTGATAATCACTTCTATATCTTCGGTGATTTGTAATTTAACTATTTCTTGCATTTGAATCATAGCCGTGACAAAAATGATGAGAATAGAACGGGTAGCAGCATTAGACTTAAGTAAATTATAAATATCTAATCCGTTGAGCATGGGCATGACCAGATCGAGCAAAATTACGCTTGGCTGCTGCAATTGGGCTAGGGCGATCCCTTGTCTTCCTTCTGAAATCGTCAGAATATTACAATTGGTGTCGTATTCTAAAACAAATTTTACTAGAGTATTAAAATCAATGTCATCGTCAATTATCAAAACAGTTGTGGAATTGTCATTGTTCAGCATCCTGACTAATAATTTAATAGGTTTAAACAGCTAAACCTAATTTCCCATAGTTTTAACGCAGTGTCTGACTCTTCGCGGACATAGGTGATAAGTACCTAAACAAAATTGATTACATATTTAATTTTCGCTTTTCCCTTTCCCCCTTTAGCTTTCCTCGATCTCAAGTAGGAAATTAATTTTGCACAACTACTTAGCTAAATTTATTAAAAATCCAGTTTTTTGTCATAAAAAAATAGCAGTTTCAAAAACTAGATAAAATTTCGTTTGGGCTGGATTGATTGTTAAATATCATTTTCAGTTTTCTGAAACTATAATTTTACTAAAATAGAAAGTTGAAAAAGCACATTAAAAATATCAAGGTCTAGTTTTTGAGATGTTAATAAGACTTGTATCTTTGCGATCTAAATATAGATTGACTCGTTACAATGGATATTGTTGGTAATAGTTGCCGAACTCCTTAATTTATTTAAAAAACATTTAAATTCAAATTGTTCTGCTTTTATTCGGAAGATATCTTAATTATTATCTTGTTAATAACTCCACCTTTTTTTATCCAGCTTTATTCATTTTTTAAATTATAAATTATCACTTTAGCTAATAAATTAAAAAGCATGGTCATAAGTCTAAAAACTGTATATTTTAGTAGTATTACTAAGTTATTAACCTGAGACGTAAGATAATTCAGCCCAGCAAAATTTTTAACCCAATTGGGAAAAACAATCTTAATGTCGATCGCAAAAAAAACAGCTTTAGTTTACTGTGAAAACCAATTTGGCTTAATGGACGGCAAAACCGCAGCAGGTTTAGTTCGACACTCGGAAATTTATAAAATAGTAGGTGTGGTCGATAGTTCCTTAGCAGGCAAGGATGCAGGAGAAGAATTAGATCATCAGAAAAACTATATTCCCATTTTTGCCAATTTACAGTCAACTTTAGATAACCTCCTAGACATTCCCGATTGCTACATTTATGGCAAAGCTCCTTTAGACGCAACCATATCTATAGCCGAAAGAGCTTTGATTTTAGAAGCCATGAGCAAAGGGATGGATATAATCAACGGTCTACATGAATTCTTTTCTGAAGATCCTGAATTCGTCGAGATGGCTATCCGCTGTGGAGTTGAAATTCAAGACATTAGAAAACCGCCAAAATTAAAAGATCTTCATGTTTTTACTGGTCAAATATCCCAGGTAAATGTTCCTGTAATTGCTATTTTAGGTACTGACTGCGCCTGTGGAAAAATGACTACCGCCGTGGAATTAAATAAAGCCCTAAACAATCAAGGAATCAAGTCAGTGCTTGTTGCTACAGGTCAAACTGGCTTAATGCAAGGGGTAAAATATGGCGTATCTATTGATGCTTTGGTTTCTCAGTTTGTGATTGGCGAAATAGAAAATGCCGTTGTTCAAGCCTTTAAACAAGAAAGTCCCGATCTTATTCTGGTAGAAGGACAAAGTGCCGTTTCTCACCCCGCTTTTATGAGTTCTGTAGGCATTCTCAAAGGGTGTATGCCCGACGGAGTGATCTTACAGCATCCTCCTGGCAGAAAATATCGCTGTGATTTCCCTCTTCTACCAATGCCGAATATTGTCAGCGAAATTAAGTTAATTAAAACAATTGCTCAAACTCAGGTAATTGCGATCGCCTTAAGTCATGAAAATTTGACCCGAACAGAAATTCAGCAAACTATCAAAAGCTATGAAGATCGCCTACTCTTGCCAAGTACTGATGTTTTAACCTATGGCTGTTCAAAATTGATAAGTGCTTTGACTAATCTTTTCCCCACTCTCGACCGGCAAAATAAACAAAATTCTCGAATAATTCCTTTAATTACAACAGGGTAAATGCTAAACGTTGCTATAAAACCTACGAAAGCGTTTATGCCCAGAATAGAGATTATCTTATCTCAGATACAGCATAATACTCGGACGTTATGCGATCTTTACGGACGACAAGGTATTTCTTTAATGGGAGTTTCTAAAGCGGTATTAGGAGAACCTTTAATTGCCCAGGCAATGATTCAAGGTGGTGTCAAGTTTATTGCCGACTCTCGTTTAGAAAATATTCAAAGGATGAAAAACGCGAGAATATCGGCTCAGTTTGTTTTACTCCGCACTGCCTTAAGTCAAGCAGAATCAATTATTGAAGATGTAGATATTAGCCTCAATACAGAAATTGACACTCTAAAAGAGCTGAACTATTACGCATCTTTGCAGAATAAAATCCATCAAATAATTTTAATGGTAGAAATGGGTGACTTGCGAGAAGGAATACTGCCCCAGGATATTTTCTTTTTTATTAACCAAGTTCTCGACTTGCCTTATGTCAAAATTATAGGAATAGGCTGTAACCTAGCTTGTTATGGGGGTATCAAACCTGACCATCAAAAGATGCTGCAACTGTCAGAATTAACCGATGCAATAGAAAAAAAATTTCAAATAAACTTATCCCTAATTTCTGGGGGAAATTCAGCTAACTATGAATGGTACAAATCGACAGATAACGTCGGGAGAATTAACAATCTGCGTGTGGGAGAATCAATTCTTTTGGGCTGTGGAACTGTTAACCGCCAAACTATTCCCAAATTACATACTCATGCTTTTAAATTGATTGGGGAAGTTATCGAATCGAAAGTAAAGCCTTCTTTGCCCTTCGGGGATATTGGTCGGGATGCTTTTGGTAATATTCCCGTTTTCCGCGATCGCGGTACGCACCAAAGAGCAATAATTGCTTTAGGAAAGCAAGACACTTCGATATCTGGTTTAAGTCCAGATCGAGATCTCGAAATATTGGGTGCTAGTAGCGATCATCTAGTTCTTGACTGCAAAAACTCGGCTTTAAAAGTTGGAGTAGGAGTAAATTTCAACCTAGATTATGGCAGTCTTTTGACGGCGATGACTTCACCTTTTATCAAAAAACAGTTTATTCAGTAAAATTAGAGACACAACAAAAATGACCAAAAAACACGTAAATCCTGCACTTCAACAAGAACCAATAGGCGAACCCGCTGCGATTATTGCCCCCAGAGAAAATGAATCTCTGTTTAGATGGATCAAAAGCACTGGTCGATTTATGCCTAGTCAATCAGATAGGTTTAACGATGATCGGGTCAAAGATGAACTTGAAGCTATTCTCGAGGAGGATGAAGAAACCGATCTAGAAGAATAAACTTAATACTTGTACAAAAACTATTGTAAGCTATTACGTATAATTTTGTGCAGTCCGCTGCTTGTAGTTATACCGTTTCTATTTATGTTGGCTACAAATGACTGACTGGGAGACTAGGGGACTAGGGGACGGGGAGAAAAATTTGTAGCAGCGATTTTTAGAATTGGTATTAAATCGTTGCTTTTGATCTATTACGTGCGATCGCCTAACCCAACGAAACTTAGACTTATGTTCTACAAGTTACTGTTTTTTTTACAACATCGACCTTAATATAAACAGCGGTTACTATAATGTCCTAAAAATCTTAAACAACTTGAAAAACCTAAATTCTCCAAGCTCGATTATGTATTAAGTACAAATAATATTGGTAGTTTTTCGATGAGTCACAGATTACTGCGCCACGTCCGACATGAACGCCTGGGGTTTCTCTTGGCGACGCCGACTCTAGACGGACGGCGCGGACTGTGACAGTTGGTCAAATTCGAGAAGATAAAGATTATGAATAAGACTGTACGTTCTTTATTGCTAAAGACACCTAAAGTTTATGATTTTGTACACAATATTAAAAACAATTATTTTTTAAGCTTCTATTTAAATAAAGTTCATGAACCTGACTTTAATGCCTTTAAGTTAATTTGCGAAGATCGCCCTCAACTTTTCCTTGATATTGGCGCAAATGTTGGGATGTCTGCATTATCCTTCTTTACTTTGAAGCCAAATTCTCAGGTAATTTCCTTTGAGCCAAATCCTATTAACTATCCTTATTTAGATCGGTTATCAAACAAGTTTGAAAATTTTCAATACATGAAAGTTGGGTTAGGTGATAAACCTGGAGTCATTGATTTTTATTATCCTGTCTACAATGGAAGAGAGATGACTGCCTTGGGTTCATATGACTACCAAAAAGCCCAAAGCTGGTTAAATGAAGATACTATCTACTTTTTTGATGCTGATAAATTGAAGGTGAAAAAAATAACTGTAAATGTTAAAACTCTTGATAGTTTTCAATTGCAGCCAGAATTTATCAAAATAGATGTAGAAGGGTTTGAATATCAGGTATTGCTTGGTTCTAAGGAAACTATCAAAAACAATCGTCCTATTTTATTAATTGAAGGAGTAGCTAAAGAAGATCGGATTCATAAGTTATTTCAAGATTGGGAATATGACACTTATCAATTTTTTAACAATAAATTCTATTTAAATCAATTTGATTGTGATAACAATTTTTTTATTCCTAGAGAAAAAACTGAAATAATTCAGCCTTACATAGCCAATTAAGAATTCTCTCAAAATTATGCTCAAACTTCTCTATTGAAAATCATCCCCTGACTTACCAATACCAAAAAAAATACTTATATATATCCAAACGCTAATTAAAAACTGGAAATAATTTTAAGTACTCTTTGGATATCGTCAAACTGTCCAATAATCCGCCGGACAGGTTTGGGTTTAACCCTAACTAAGGTAGGGGTTACTGTTACTTGATGTATTGCTGCTTGTTCGGGATTTTTGCTAATGTCAATTACTTTTAAAGTATAAGGATTGGCTAAACCCTGTTCTAAAAGCTGATGAATACTACTCAAAGTTTTTTC
>JBBSPC010000128.1:0-13389 GCA_038259125.1 Chroococcales cyanobacterium
AGTCATCTACAAGGACAAAAACTATGACTAATAGGCTTTCAAAGTCTATGCTATTCATGAGGAAAGATATTTAGATGGACAGCTTGATAACTTTCATCTTCTGTCTTTTCCTCCTTTTTTCCTAATTCACACTAGGCGTACAGTTTAAAAGCACATCAGCTTAGATAGAGAAAGATACTTTCTTGACCTTGCCAATCTTTCTCTCAATCACTCAAATTTATTTTTATTAGCGTTAATAAATAATAAATAATTATCTAGCTAAACTCTACCGTAGCGGGCTACTACTGGATCGGTAGGATTTTTTTGATTATGAATCCAAGCCCACATCTGATCGCCACAAGAAAAATGCCACCATTCTCCAAGGTGTCGCTGAAAGCCAGCATTAGTCATTACCCGATTTAGTAATTGACGGTGAAAATGATATTGCTGGTTTTCTCTATCTCGATTTTGATCGCTTAGGTAATAGTCTGGTTGCGATCGCTCAGAAAGTTCATCAATTTCCCCTCCCATATCTACAGTTTCACCGCGATCGTTAACTAAAGTCACATCAACTGCTGCCCCTGTACTATGAGGAGGTGGCATTTTTTTATCTAAGCAAGGTGCAGCCCAAATTTTGTATACTTGACTCCATAAGTCTTGACATTGGTGTGCCGTTAACTGTTGTTCTCTGAGGTTATGTTTTTTTAGCAGTGCATTATAGGTATAGTTGACCATAAACTGCTGTACTCCTACAGGACGATAAGCATCAAATAGCTTAATTTTCCATTGAGGATAACGTTTCTCCAATAAAAATTGCGCTTTGAGTAAAGCTCGAACAACTCCTTGGCGTAAACAGTACGGTGATTTGTCTCCATACTCTGCTCCCAAATTCATGTAAGGATGAGGTAGTTCAACGGCAAAGTTGTCTAAAGGGATAGCAATTAGACGCTCGTTACACTCTTGAATGGGAATCTGATGATATGGTTTCACAATGTTTAAAATCTTGATGACATCAAGATTTTTACTCATACTAATAGAAAACGACTACCCAAAATTTCAACTTGGTCTGGTAATTTATCTAATCTAAATCCATATATAGCGTATATTTATAAAACTATTTTTCAACTGCGCTACATATGGTGTTATGATACTTATTCCTAAAAGAGCAAGGAATAAGTATTGATGGATTATTTACGGGAATGGAAAGCAAGTGGAGTAGACGAAGAGTTAACCCGCTTAAACGTAATTAATCTTGAGGGAGAATACCCTGGGGAATATTTACTATACTCAAATTCTATCCCTAGAAGAAATGACGGCAGAATTAATGCAAGATTTCTTCAACGTTATGCTCATCTTGATGCTGGAGGATGGTGGTGTTCTGGCATAGATATTTTGAGCGGTGAGGAAGATATCTGGGGTTGTTTTAAGCCCGATCGCCCGCGCCATGATGCTGATAAAATCATCAAGTATGAGCATCCTCCTAAAACCGCCACAGGTTTGTTTGCGCTTAAAGTTCCTCTTAGTTTATGGCAGAAAATTGCCGATCGCGCCAAAGTAAAAATTACCCTCCAGGATATTGCTCAAAATAATGCTGACTTAGGCTTTTGGCAGTGGTTAAAAAATAATCCCCAAGTTCCACTCTGTATTACCGAAGGAGCAAAAAAAGCAGGAGCATTATTGTCTGCTGGCTATAGTGCGATCGCTTTGCCAGGTATGAACAATGGCTATCGGACTCCTAAAGATGCTGATGGTAAACGGATCGGAAAATCTCATTTGATTCCTCAATTGGCTACCCTGGCTACCCCTGGACGAGAAATATACATTGTCTTTGATCAAGATTCTAAACCAAAAACCGTTCAGGCAGTTAAGGTCGCAATCAGAAAAACGGGCTATTTGCTAAAGCAAGCTGGTTGTCAAGTCAAAGTTGTTACCTGGAATAGTCAGTTAGGCAAGGGTGTAGACGATTTAATTATCAATCATGGTCAAGGATATTTTGCTCAAGCTTTTGATGAGGCGGTAGATTTAGAAACCTGGAAAGCAAAATCTTGGACAAATTTAACCTATCCTACGGATGTTGAGTTAAACAGCCGTTATCTACCAGATTTAGATATACCATCTGCAACCAAGTTAGTCGGTATTAAATCTCCTAAAGGCACTGGTAAAACAAAATTTCTTGAGAAAATTGTAGCTCAAGCGATCGCTTGCCAGCAAAAAGTTTTAGTCATTGGGCATCGAGTCCAATTAGTCAAAGAATTATGTAGCAGGTTTGGACTTAATTACGTCACCGATAAAGACTGTCCTGAGCAAGCAGCTTTAGGTTGTGGTCTTTGTATTGATTCTTTGCATGGCTTTTCTCAAGCAAAATTTAACCCCGATCAATGGTCAAACAGTCTGGTAATTATTGATGAAGTAGAGCAAGTATTGTGGCATGGTTTAAACTCTAGTACTTGTAAAGACAGACGGGTGGAGATTTTAAAGTCATTCAAAACTCTAATGCAGAATGTCTTAGGCGATCGCGGACAGGTATATATAGCGGATGCGGACTTAAGTAATATTGCCTTGGATTATTTGATTGCTTTATCAGGAGTGGAAATTCAGCCCTATATTGTGCATAATATTTGGCAACATGACGAACAAACCTCATGGCAGGTATATAACTATGAGGGCAAGAGTCCAAAAAAACTAGTCGCTAATCTAGAAAACCACATCCAGCAGGGAGGCAAACCATTTATTTGTCTCTCGGCACAAAAGCTGACTAGTAAATGGAGTACCCAAACCCTAGAAGCTTATTTAAAACAGAAGTTTCCCGCTAAAAAAATTCTGCGTATAGATTCCGAGTCTCTTGCCGATCCTAGTCACGTTGCCTATGGCTGTATTTCCCAGCTAGAGCAAGTTTTATGGCAGTACGATATTGTGGTGGCTAGTCCTTCGATTGAAACAGGAATATCTATTGAACTAAAAAATCACTTTACCTCTGTTTGGGCGATCGCTCAAGGAATCCAGGCAGAAAACGCCGTCCGTCAGACCCTATCTCGCTTACGGCAAAATGTTCCCCGACATCTATGGTGCGCCAACTATAGCTTTAACAAAATAGGTAACGGTTCAACCTCCATTCCTGCTTTACTTAGCTCTAGTCAACGTTTCACCCAGCTAAATATCCGCCTGTTGCAGCAGTCGGACTTTGCCTATCTCGATGACTTAGACACAGGCTTTCAAGCAGAATCTTTGCTGTGTTGGGCAAAAATGGCAGTACGCTTTAATGTAGGCGCAAGCAATTATCGCACTTCTATCTTGGCGGGTTTAAAAGCCGAAGGACACCAAATAATAGATGCAGCCACGGTTAAGCTTGAGGAGTTAGAAAGTCAAGGGGAATGCAAAACAGATAATAGTTTAGTCGCAGCGATCACCGAAATCAGTACCCAAAACTATTTAGCCGAATGTAGGGCGATCGCCTGTTCTGCCGATCTCAATACTCGCCAGTATCAAACTCTCAAAAAACGCTTAATTAAGTCCTTAAGCGATCGCCATCAACTAAAAAAACACGAACTGCATCAACGCTACAATCTATCAATTACTCCTGAGTTAGTATCTTTAGATGATGAGGGCTGGTATGAAAAAATTAGGCTGCATTACTTTCTAACAGTTGGTCGTCCTTACCTAGCAGATCGGGATACCCAGGTTGCTCGTAAGCTAATTGAACAGGGAAACGGCAGTTTATTCTTACCTGATTTTAATAACTCTCAGCTTGGGGCAATAGTTGGCACTTTAGAGTTAATGGGTATTCCCGTCTTGTTACAAGATACAAATAGAGAATTACGCAATACCGATGCTGACTTACAGTCTTTAAGTGCGATCGCTCACAATAATCGTTCAGAAATCAAAACAATTTTAAACATTGGCATTGCTAAAAATTTTACTCCCATCACTATAGTTAGTCGTCTTCTTGCTAAAATCGGCTGCAAAATTAAATGTATGCGTTATGAAAGCATGAACAAAAAGAGAGTTAGAGTTTATCAAATACTTTCCTCCCCAGACCAACGAGAAGAAGTATTCAGCCACTGGCTAAAAGTAGACCGCCAACGCCCTGGCAATTCCTTGTTTTGGTCAGCAGAACAAGCTCTTAATCTTTCTCAATCAAAAGCTGCTGAGGCAAAACACAACTATCTCCAGTTAAGCTTGGATATTTAAAAATAGATAGAAATGAACAACCTAAACTATAAAATACAAGATTAGTTTCCACACGATGAAATTAAAAATCTAATAGGTGGACTAAACTTAGAATTTTGAAAACGCTGATTAATGCGATCGCGCTCTGCTAAAATAGATATTTCGCACTTAAAAACTTAAGACTAAAAGGTTAGAGCCTGAAGCTATGGGCAGCAACGCTATTTAAGGTCATGCCGATTTATTCAACTGTTTGGTAAATTCTTCACGACTATCTAAAATAGCAAAGTATTTATCCATGCTAGTTAATTCAAACAAAATCTTAATTTGTTCATTAATTGAGCATATAAAAAGATTGACATCAGCAGCTTCCAAAGTCTTCAAAGCTTTAACCAAAGCTCCTAAACCAGAACTATCCATAAACGTAACTTCCTTAAAGTCAACTAGAATAGTGTGTACACCACTTTCTACACTTTGATCGATTTGGTGTTGAAAATCTGCTGCTTTGGTGCCGTCTAAAATACCTATAGGTTCAATTATTTGAACAATAGAGTTCATATATTAAAAGTAATTTAATCCTGTCAAGATAAAAGTAAGTATAACAAAATAATCAACCAATATTTATGACGAAATAAACCTAAGTAAATTAGCAGCAGATAAAAATTAAATATGCAATACGTAAAATGATTGATTTGAATTTAGGCTTTTCTGTCTAATACTAGAGATTGATGGTACAGATCATCCCTTATTACCTTGATAATAAGTAATCAAGAGAAAATTTAGACAAAAAAAGGAATTATAAACTTAATGGAAGCGTATGATGCGATCGCCATTGGTGCTGGTCATAATGGATTGGTATGTGCTGCGTACTTACTAAATGCTGGTTACAGCGTCCTCTTACTAGAGAAGCGTCCTGTACCTGGAGGGGCAGCAACTACAGAAGAAGCAATACCCGAAGAAGCTCCAGGATTTAAGTTTAATTTGTGTGCCATTGACCATGAGTTTATTTTTCTTGGTCCTATTATTGAAGAATTGCAGCTAAATAAATATGGCTTGAAGTATCTTAGCTGCGATCCTCATACTTTTTGTCCTCACCCAGACGGTAAATATTTTTTGGCACATCAATCTCTGGAAAAAACTCAAGCAGCGATCGCTCGCTACAGCGAAAGAGATGCAGCTAAATATGTCGAGTTTATCGGTTATTGGTCAAAATTAATGAGTGCGATCGCGCCTTTTTTTAATGCTCCACCTCAGTCTATCTTCGGTATTGCTAAAGGCTATAGGGGCAAAAATTTAGCAGATGTTTTGGCACTCGCAGGCTCAAAAGATAAGGCGTTAAACTTTATCCGCACCATGATTACCGCTCCAGAGGATCTACTCAATGAATACTTTGATACTGAACTGGTCAAAGCTCCCTTGGCTAGGTTGGCAGCCGAAATTGGCGCACCTCCTTCCCAAAAAGGCATTACCGCAGGTTTAATGATGTTGGCGATGCGTCATCACCCAGGTATGGCTCGCCCTCAAGGTGGCACAGGAGCATTGACCCAGGCATTAGTTAACCTAGTCACTGCCAAGGGTGGCAAGATTTTAACCGAACAAATGGTCAAAGAGGTGATCGTCGAAGATAAGCGCGCTGTTGGGGTGAAGGTAGCTGGGGGCAAGGAATATCGAGCCAATAAAGCCGTAATTTCTAATATTGATGTCCGTCGGCTGTTTTTACAGTTAATCGATCAAAATGCAGTTAACCCAGATTTAAGAGAAAAAGTCGATCGCCGTATTACCAATAACAACGAAACCATACTCAAGATTGACTGTGCTTTATCTGAAGCTCCCCGCTTTACAGCATATCAAGATGAAAACAATGAGCATTTAATCGGTACTGTATTAATTGCCGATTCGGTTGCCCATGTCGAGCAGGCACACTCTTTAGCCACCATGGGACAAATTCCTGATGCTAACCCGTCGATGTATTTAGATATTCCCTCCGTCTTAGATCCTACTCTCGCTCCAGAAGGGAAGCATACCCTTTGGATTGAATTTTTTGCGCCCTATCAGATAGCAGGAAAGGAAAATACTGGTTTATACGGCACTGGCTGGACAGATCAACTAAAAAACCAGGTAGCTGATAACGTTATAAATAAGCTTGCTGACTATGCGCCAAATATCAAAGATTCCATCATTGCCCGTCGGGTAGAAAGTCCCGCCGAGTTGGGAGAAAGATTAGGTTCATACAAAGGCAATTATTATCATTTAGATATGACCTTGGATCAAATGATCTTCCTTCGTCCTTTGCCAGAAATTGCCAACTATACTACCCCAATCAAAAACCTTTATCTTACAGGGGCGGGAACTCATCCAGGAGGATCGATTTCGGGGATGCCTGGACGCAATTGCGCCCGCGTATTTCTCAATCAGCAACAGCCCATAGTTAAGGCACAACAGTCGGTTAATTCTCTGTTGCGATCGCTTTTAGGCATTAATGAAACATAATCATCACGGTATATACTCGTAGATATTCAAAAAATACTTATGATCAGTTCTTCTAAACTCTTTTCTCGACGAAATTTTAAAAGAATTTCTTTAGCTGCGGCTACTTTAGGTTTTGCGATCGCCCTCAATAGCTGCGGAACACAACAATCAGATCAATATGAGGCAACCGCCACATCTAAAATTACTTGGGTAGTAAACTACTCCGATCCATTGGAGGATAAGCGACCTAAATTTGAGAAGTTTGAGTCGGTTTCTTTAGTTAACCGTAACGGAGAAAAGCCAGACGGCGCAGTATATCAAGATGACAAAGGCATTTGGTGGCCCAAAGAACCTCCTAAGCCTACTCTTGATGAAATAGAAGCAAAAAAAAGTTCCACTGATAAAATTGGCAAACCTGAACGACTGCGAGAGGTCGAATATCGAGTCAAATTTAACAAAGATGGGGAGAGATTGAACTTACCAACTAATTATGATGTTTATCGACAGGTAGTCAAAGCTTATCCTGATACGCCTTTAACTTTTACTATGGGACTCAATAACGGTTCGGTAACCAAAGCTACTCCTCAGTAAAAGAATTGATAATTTATTACCAATTAAAGTCCATTTGCAGATACTCTTCTAGTTTTTGATTATGGGGAGAAAAGAAATTATTTAATACGTCTGATGTGAATTAAAAGATTGGCAAGGATTAACTGATTGGAATGTTTGAATATCAATTCCAAACTGGCTACAAAGCAAAAATCGCAAACTGTGGGAGGCAATCTCAGCTGCCATGTGTGTTGCCAAACCAGCAATAGTTTTGTCCAAAAGCCGTTCAGAATTACGATTTTGCATATAACGATACAAATCGTAAGGGCGAATGATGAGATAGTTGCCCCAATACAACCAAACGGGATAACTAAAGGATGTAGTATCGCTTAACGTATATCCTAGTGCAAAAATAAAAAAGCGATGCAGCGCGGTCTTGAAGGTTTCCTTCTTAGAGCGACTGCATCAAGAAGCGATCGCTTTTAAGTTGTGGCGATCGCTTTAATCTTATACAAGAGTGTCTAGTTAACTAAAGGCAAAATTGTCAGCGTTCAAGCTATCAGAATCGACTCCTGTTAGAATTGCTAGTTCGTTATCACCAGCACTAATCAAAGTATTATCTTTTTGTTGAGTCAGGCTAAGATCGTCATAGCCTATACCCAGGGCTATTTCATTCTAAATGGTAAGGTAAGAATGGTAATTTAAAATCAAAGATAGAAATTGAGTAAAATAGCAATTCTGGATGTGTTTGAGGGAGTACCAGATTATCGAAGGAAACAGGGAAGAAGGCATTCGTTGCCGTTATGTTTAGCTTTATTTACTTTGGCAGCAGTTAAAGGCAATCAACCCAAGCTCTATCAAGCTGTACAAGAAAAATTCGTGGCTCAAGAAACTTTCTCAAAAGTTAACAAAGGGCATGGCAGAATTGAAAAGAGAAAGGTAAGTACCTATGCAAAATTAATTACATAGCGATCGCCAAAAAGTCTCAAAACTTTCTCTACATACTTGGTTAAACTTTTCCAACTAGAGTAAGCTTCTATTTCAATCCATTCGTACTTCATAAATCGCCACAAAATTTCGATTGAATTTAATTGGGGAGAATAAGTTGGCAACCAGAATATTTCTAGTTTTTGTTGTTTCCATTGCGCTATTTTTTCTCGAAAAGCATTACTGGTGTGAATGGGAGCATTATCGATAACTATTACTGTTGGTTTTTGAATTGTTCTAGCAAAATCATCAATGAATTTTATGACAATATCACTAGTTATTCTACATTCAACAGCGGAGTGGAATATGCTCCTTAGACGGGAGCATTTCCTCCGCTCAAAAATATAAGAATATAATTCGTTATTCTTATTTAATAAGCCAATAACATTTAGCCGTTTACTTGCTTTGCTTTCTATTCCTTGTTGTTCTTCTGAATCTTGCCAAGCATAGGAAACATAGGGAGTCAGACAAAAACCACTTTCATGACTTATATCTCAAATCTATAGCTTCTTGAAGGGATAGTTTATTTAAAGCTGATAATATTTGTTTTTTTCGGTCATATAATCCTTGTTCTGGCTTTCCTCCCACTATCTTTCTTAATCTTTTCCACTTCATTTTAAAATATTTTAATATCCTTTTTATCGTATCTTTACTGGTTTTGATTCCCCATTCTTTTTTGGCTTTTTCTATTACTGGTTTTAAGTTTTTATTATGCTGTTTTGCCCATTGCTTTATTTGTAGTTTTTGCTCGTGATTGAAAATTTCTTTTCTTCCCGTTCCTGGTCGATTATATAAACCAACTAATCCTCTATTAAACCAATTATTTTTCCAGTTATATATTGTTTTCCTACTAACGGCAAAAATCTTGATTAGCTCTTCTATTTGATATCCTTCTTCTATCAAAAGAATACAGTGCGCTCTTTGACGTACTTGATACTTCTCACTATGAAGATTTATTCTTCGTAATAGTTTGATTCAGTTTTTGATTCAATTTTTAGGTCTTATTTACTTTTTGCTTGAATTTTTAGTTTACCTCTTAGCTTATATCTTTGTGTAATTCATTTTGCTTAAGCACTTAAGTACGATGAAATCCAACGGGAATTTTCCTGGTTGGTTGAAGATTAAAACTATTATCAAAGTTGAATCTCAGCGTCAGACAAAACACAAAATTGAATTTGAAACTAGATATTATATTTCTGATCTACAAGAGACTGCATTAAGTTTCTACCGAAGAATACAGGGTTATTGGGGAGTAGAAAACAAAGTTCCAGGATGTTCGAGATGTGACTTTTGGTGAAGATAAATCGCGGGTTCGTACTTTACCTTTACCTCAAATTTTAGCGATCGCTCGCAACTTAGCAATTAATTTATATCGAAATGCAGGATTTTCCAACATGGCTCAAGCACAGCGCAAATGCCAATTTGATTTAGACCATGTTTTGTCTCTCTTTAGAATGAAATAGCCCTGAATCGTCGGGGTTGTTTTCTCGCCATCAATCAAGTGTTTGCGGTATTAAATAATATTCTCCTTTGAACCAGTTTCAGGAGGAGCAGAGGAATTTGTCGAGTTAATGAATAGCTCTGGCGATCGCCAAGACTTCAATTTGCTCTTAGAGTGCTGCAATACGGCTCGCGAATGGTACTGTAATTTTGCGTTCAACAAACAAAGTCGCACTCAATGGCAAAAAGATATCGAGTACAGTTTGAAATTTGGCTTCACTGGCTCTGTGCAGACTAACGATATTCTTAAAAACTTGGCTAACTTAGGTAGGATATTCTACGGCATGGATACAGTACCAGATTTAGCTAAATTTATCCACGAACGGGTTGTCGAGTTGCCAGGATATGTAGACACTGCGGTCATCAAGATGAGATTTAAAAAACGCAAAATAGGATCAATCAAGCTGTTTTGTTGGCAAGCATCCTCAAGGTCTAATTGCTCTTTCCGCACGGAGTTTCACTTGCCCGTGATCGCGATTAAATAAGCTTCTTTTTCTCCATTAATGATTTTCTGACGACGATTCTTTTGCTCTGGTCGATTTAAGGCTGATTCTATCCCGAATTCAACAAATCAGTGAGGTCAGCCATTAATTTTTGTAGAAAAGTAGTTTTACCACTACCCATAACACCGCTTAAAGCAATCAATCTTCCCTGTGCGATCGCTACTATTGCCGTTATCAAATCTCCCTACAGTGGCACTGTTAGGCGTGTTAATTGGCTCGGTCAATCCGCAGATGGCACTCTAGAGAGCCGAAGTTACCCTTATGGTCGCATCAGATAGAGACTCAGCCCGTAAAAAGAGAAAAGAATCAGCTACCCTGTCTCAATAGCAGCAGTGAATGTGTCAAACAGATTACATTCAAAGCGATCGCCAATTCAACTAAACTCAAACAGTCAGAATCTAGAATTACCCTGATAGAGCAAAGGCTAGCAGTTATAGAAGACAGAATCGATTACACATCTAAAAAGAAATGGACTAATTATATCTCTACCAATCCTGTTGATATTATTCAGAATATCTTTGGTGGTGGTGGCGTTCAAAGAGATAATATTGCGATCGCCTCTTTAGAAATCAGAACTACAGATTTATTGGCAGCCAAAACAAAGTTAGAAAGGCAGCAAGAAGAAGAGAAGCTGAAAATAGAAGATAAAGTACTGCGCCTAGTCTTGGATTACGAGGCTGCCCAACGCAGACAGGAGTTATTAACATCGAACCTAGAAACTCTAGAGCAGCAGGGGGAAGTAATGAGAATTGCCTACAGGGTGGGACAAGGTACTACAAGTCAGATATTGGGTATAGAGGACAGGCGCGATCGCACTATTGAACAGATTGTTGAGGTGGAGATTGATAAGGATGAGTCGGTACGGAAGTTAGTGCAGTTAGTTGGGGAAGAGTAAGAAGAGTGAAGATACTCGGACAAAATGAACGGAGTATAAATGTAGAAGTTACTTTGGATATTCGGAGTTAAAAAAATATGACTATCGACCATTTCACCGTTTACAGTTTTTTCGACTATGCACCACAAGCAATCTTAAATTCTGCTGGAGGAGCGGTTGAACATGAAAAAGTGGTACTAATATATCAAACCAATATTGACGGCTTAGTAGGGCGAGGTATACCCCACCCTACTTTTATTCAATGTTTTATTCAATGAAACTGCAAAACTATGATTTAAATCATGTCGAACTGTTCGCCTGTAACTTGATTGGCAGTATCGCCACCAGTAATATTAATATTGTCTAGAGTAACTTGCTGACCGAAAATATCTGTCACCAACAAATCTTGTGATCCAGATATGCCAGAGCCACTATTTAACACAAAACGGTTATCAGCACCTCGTGTCATTGATGTAGTACCACCACCGTCTTTCAATATATCCACACTTTCAACTGGATAACGATGGTTATTTAATCTGATTGCACCGTAATAAGGATTAGATCCAGAAATACCTTCAGCTACAATTCCTTGACCGATTGTGTTGCCATAAGGGGTTTTGAAGTCGTCTCCAGGCCCAATTAGTTCGTAATCAATATTTACTACCCCATCAACAGGATCGGCAACCTTGGCAAAAGCTTCAGCACTCAAATCCAAACCATCGGCACGTTCGTACAGGTGATCGGCAATCTGAACTACAATGGGATCTGCCCCTTCTCTTTGTTTTGGTCCAGAGACTTTTAAGAAACCACCACTGGCTTCAGAGTTATCCCACTGCGCATTATTGATGGCAGTAATTCCCGCCAAAGCACTTCCAGAAATATTGTCATAACCAGAAGCACCTTTGCCACCAGCAGGGTTAGCTGCATCATAAAAGGTTGCCCGTCCTTGATAAGTCTCACCTAACGACCAATCAGAACTTATGCTGGCATTAGAAGTGCTATAGAGGCTATCGCTGGTACTAGGACTATCAAAACTCGATCCTTCTATGTCAAAATTCTGCGGTTTACCATCGCCATTACCAGTAAACCCAAAGGTTATGGTTTCGCCAGCAGCAATTTCACGATTCCACGAAGCATTTTCAATGGTGTAATGCCCGTTGTCTTTTCCTGCTATTTCAGCATCCCAAATCTTGGTAATTTCAGCGGGTAAATCAAACTCAAGATCCCAATTAACTAAGCTGCTATCACCTTTGTTAGCGATAGATATTTCTCCTTGAAAAACATTACCCCAGTCTTGTACCTGAGAATAATTGACGTCTATAGATTCATTCGGCATTTAGTCAAACTCCCATGGTGAAGTAAGCCGATACACTCTAAGTACTTAAGAAACGGCCAAGTAACCTTAAGTCGTTAGCTGTGGATCGAACAACTTTTTTTGTTTTCTGTTAACGGTTAAGCACCGTAACAAGGATATGTAAATTTATAGTGAAGCTACAAAATGAAGTATTTTATTTAGGTGAATGCTATGATTGTCGAACAAAATAGCTCAACCACTTTAGAATCTAGGTTTGCCTGATGGTTATGAAGCAAGATCGAAACAACTGATTAAAAGAAACCAAAAAGACGGTGGTGTTGTAATTCTGTGTTTAAAAGTGATATCTTAAAGAAATAAAGTTGATGTGTCAGTTAATGGAAGTGGAATTAGAGAGCAACTTCTGAAAGAAGCAAGCGATGCTAGTCGCGTCTTGGGCGTGTACGCCCTGCGCTAGAGTACTGAAAATTAGTACTTCTACAGTAATAAAAGAACTAAAAAAGCGATGCCGACCCCGCTGATTTTTAATCAGCAAGACAAAGGCTTTAGCCGCATGTACGCGCACCAAGACAGGTCTATTAGAGAAGAAGAAGCATGGCAAAAAGTTCCAGAAAGCCAGTCTTGAAGACCGTGAAGAAGCTCTGGGTCGCTATGAAACTATCAAGCCTTATCTGAACGGTGCGTCTCTAGAAACAGAAACTGTCTCTACCCGAACAATTCGCGACTGGAAAAAGAAATATTCAGAAGCACAAAAGAAATATAGATGTGGTCTAATTGGACTTTTATCGCACCGTAAAAGTCAGGGGAATCGTTCGAGAAAGCTGCCCCAAGAGAGTTTTGATTTAATGAATCATATGATGTCCGCTAAATGAGCCATAATATAAATTAGGGTGCAATTAAAGGTGCGATCGCTATGCCAGGATGGGAGTATCTTAAACAGATGGAACGCGCGATTGCGCGTTCCACGACCAGTACATACCGAATCAAGTTTATCTGAACAAGAGGAATGGAAAAAAAAATCTGGCAATTCAAGTCGAACAAGTTCGCAGTTC
>JBBSPC010000129.1:0-13343 GCA_038259125.1 Chroococcales cyanobacterium
CTCCCCAGACCCCTTCCGTAAACATTAACATCGATTTTTCCAATGATTGACTATATTCTAAATTTAGATAATGCAGTTGGATCTGCCTAAGTTGAATTTTTTTAAAAAATAGATAAAGAAAGTTAATTTACATCAGACGTATATGGGTAAATTTTGGAATTACTACGCCAGCTATAGCATTTGGTCGCAAATATCACCACCAATAGGAAAAGAACACTGGCACTGCGATCGCCGTCGTGGATACTTAAGAGCGAAGAAGAAAGAACCTTTGGTTAAAGACCTAGTAAGCGTAGATAACACTGCTCAAAGAATTGGTATTTTGGCACAGAGAGGAGTATATGAATTTCACCAAGATCTTCAATTACTATCCGATCCTGATGGGGTAGATAAAGTTGCCCAGATTCTGAATCTTTTCCAAGAGTTGCCAGAAGTCAGAGAAAGAGTCGAGTTGATTTTGCACAACTACTCTCAAAAACCAATCTTACTCAACCGCAACATTCAAGAGCTTTCCAGAGGAGATGAATCTTTCCCCAAACCAATACCAATTGAATATGGAAGTCTGACTTTTGCTTTGTTTGCAGCTTTTGACTGCGTTCTACTCGAACCAGACAATACTATTCACATTCTAGATTTCAAGACTGGTAAAAGTAGTTTCGATTTGCGCCAAGCTTATGTATATTTGGTAGCAGCCAAACACCTGTATCCTGATGGAAAAGCGATCGCCTCATTTTACAATCTTGAAACACAAGTCGCATCAGAGCCAATTCCCCTTTCCGCCGAAGCCATAGAATCAACTTGTATCGAGCTATCTTTAGTCACTCAGAAACTACATCAAGATTTACAGCTTTATAAACGCAACCCTGAGTTATTCGACCGCATTTTTCCAGCTAACCCTGGCTTACCTTGTAAATACTGCGTTTTCGCTCCCATCTGCGAGTACGCAGCGTCTTAGCCAGTTATTAACCCACCAAATATTGCTCTTGAGGCTAATTAATGTCTGATATTCATCTTAGTGAAATTTTCTCCATTACTTTTGATTCTTTATTAAATCTGATTAGTTTTCGGCTCAGTCCAGAAGTCGGTCAAGAAATAGGTAATAGTCTTGGCTGGCATTTTAGTAAACAATTTCCTGGAGTAGTTGTTATCTGGTTAAAAGGATATTTCTGGATATTGGCTCGTTCGGATACAAAAATGCCACCAGAAAGTGAATGGAAAGCAGCTTTAGGAGCGATTCAGTTGAAAATCAAAGATAAGATAGGCGATCGCATTTATCATATTCAACGGGTAAATAAACCAGAAGTCGATGCTGAAGTCATCGCTCAGTTAGCAGTCCGTATTTTGAAAATCAACTGTCGCTTCACCTCTAAAACGGTCTTTGATGAGAATAAAGTAAAGGTCAAAAGGGAATGTAATTTCTGGGCTGAAACGTTTGAAGTCAATAACAAAGCCGAACCAGCAATAACTTTGACTCCCAAGAGCAGTTTTTTATATAAGGAAACCTTGGATGTTTTTTTTGACAATCATCCTTATCGCAACGATCCAGAAAAACTGTTGACAGGTTTATTGGTCAGAGATATAGAAAGTAACGGTACGGCAACTATTATCGGTATGAATGGAACGATAGAAGAACGTAGAGAAAAACTGATAGAACAGGCTACAGGTTCAACCAGTAGAGAAAAACTGCTCTCCGCACCAGACGAGCAGCCAGTTGTCAGCGTCGAGTTTAGCAGAAATTCTCATCCCTATGATTACGCTATGGCTGCATTGCGCCCTTGTATAACATCCAAAACAGCGTCGAAGTTTGAGCTTGAATACGGTGCATTGTTGAGAGAGACAAAAATTACTGCTGATGAAAGAAAACAATTATTGTCTCAGTACAAGCAAGATGCTCATCAGGCATTAGTTGATTATGGATTAAAACTAAAAAAGCAGTGCATAAATAGTAAACAATATCCAGGTTTATTTTGGAACCCTCAGATAAAATTAGAAGATACATTATTGCTATTTGGCAATAACGTTACCAGCACTAGAAGTAGAACATTAAGTGGACTGTACAAGGGTGGTGTTTATCGTCGCCATGAAGAATTTTCAAATCCAGCGAGAAAGATTCGCGTGGGAGTACTTAATTTTTTAGCTGTAGACGACATCCCTTTTGCCCAAGGTTTACAACAGGAATTAAACAAGCATAAAAATAATAAATTCCAACTAAGTTTCTCTAAAGAAAATATCAGAAACGCATCTTTAGAAGATTTATCTGTAACGGATGCTAAGGTTAAAGTTCAGACTTTAGTTGATGAGGTCTTGCAAGTACCCGTCGATTTAGTTTTAGTCTTTTTACCACAAAGCGATCGCGCCAAGGATGATAGTGATGGGGATAGTATTTATGCCTGGGTTTATCGTCGTCTATTACGTCGAAAAATAGCCAGTCAGGTAATATATGAAAAGACTCTACGGGAACAATCTAGGTTTGTCTATCAACTTAAGCTTGTGGTTGAACAAATTATTGTTTAAAACATTATTTGTCATCCTTAACCTCTTAAAGAATGGAATTATCTCCTACTAAAAAAGCTTTACTGGCATTGAAACAAATGCAGAGTAAATTAGAAGCTCTCGAACAGGCTAAACATGAGCCGATCGCTATCATAGGAATAGGATGTCGTTTTCCTGGTGCAGACAACCCCGAAGAGTTTTGGCAGTTATTACAAAACGGTAAAGATGCGATTATCGAGACTCCCGCCGAACGTTGGGATAAGTCTGATTATTATGCACCAGGTAAAACCTGCACTACCTATGGCGGATTTGTTCCCCATCTAAAGGAGTTTGATGCTAGTTTTTTTCGCATTGCACCAAGAGAAGCAGCTAGTCTCGATCCTCAACAAAGGCTGTTACTAGAGGTTAGTTGGGAAGCGTTGGAAAATGCTGCTATTCCTGCTGATAGGATAAAAGGAAGTCAGACAGGAGTGTTTATAGGTGTCTCGGCTATAGACTATTGGCATCAGCTATTAAGCAGAAACAAGACAGAAATTGATGCCTACCTAACTACTGGCAATACTCATAGTTTGGCATCGGGACGGATATCGCACTTCTTCGATTTTACTAGTACTAGCATATCTTTAGATACGGCTTGTTCATCATCTTTAGTAACAGTACATTTGGCTATTAAAAGTTTACGCGATCGCGAGTGTAATATGGCTCTTGCAGGAGGAGTTAACCGCCTAATTTCTCCCAAAATCAGCATTAATTTTTCTCAGGCAAAAATGCTTTCCCCTGATGGACGCTGCAAGACTTTTGATGCGGGTGCAAATGGTTTTGTTCGCTCTGAAGGTTGCGGAATAGTTGTCTTAAAAAGACTTAGTGATGCGATCGCAGATGGCGATAATATTAGAGCTATCTTGTTAGGTTCGGCTACAAATCAAGATGGACGCACCAGCAGCATTACTACTCCCAATAGTTTGTCTCAACAGGCGGTAATTAAACAGGCTTTGATTAATAGCAAAGTTGAACCCAGCCAAATTAGTTATCTAGAAACCCATGGTACAGGTACATCTTTAGGAGATGCGATCGAACTTGAGGCTTTGAGTAAAGTTTTTCAAGATAACGAGCAATTAGTCTTAGGTGCGGTTAAAACTAATATTGGTCACTTGGAATCGGCAGCAGGGATAGCAAGTCTGATTAAAACTGTTTTAGCTTTAGAAAATCAGTTTATTCCCCCTAATTTACATTTCAATCAGCCTAATTGTAATGTAGAGTGGCAAAATTTACCTTTTAAACTGCCAGAGAAACCAATTAACTGGAATAAATCAACGCAACCCCGCATAGCTGGAGTTAGTAGCTTTGGTTTTAGTGGCACTAATGCTCATGTTGTTGTTAAGGAGGCTGATGTATTAGTTAGGGAAGATGGGGAGATAGACTTGCATCTGTTTACTTTATCTGCCAGAAACCAAAAGGCTCTATTTCAACTAGCTGCGGATTATATTAGTTATTTAGAATTACACCCCGATGTTTTAATAGAAGATATTTGCTATACGGTTAATGTAGGGCGATCGCATTTTAATCATAGAATAGCTCTTATCGTTACCTCTGTCGCCGAGCTGCAAGCCAAGTTGGTTCAATACACTACTCAAGAAACAACATCAGAATTGTGGCAAAGTAAAGCCAATCTTAATCAAGAGCCAAAACTTGCTTTAATAGTCTCGGGTCAAGTTAGCAGCGAGTTAAAGGAGTTAGCTAAATCTTTGATCCAAAATCCCTTTGTTTCAAGCGATACAGCTAATGTTTATTGGCAGATAGATAACCCTCAAACGATATCAAATAATAACCAAACAACTATTGTTTTATCTCAAATAAAGCCAGATTTAAATAATTGGCAAATAATTATTTCTGGACTAGCTCAACTATATGTATTAGGAGTAAATATAAACTGGAAAGCACTAAGTGAAAATTGTAGTGGTAAAAAAATTAGCCTTCCTACTTATCCATTTCAGCGACAAAGCTATTGGTTAGATTGAAATATCATACTTAGTTGTATCAATGAACAATGAACAATGAACAATGAACAATGAACAATGAACAATGAACAATGAACAATGAACAATGAACAATGAACAATTATATATTTATTTTCTCTTAATATAAATTATATTTAATGTATTTATTAAACAATATACAATGGCAAAAGTTAGCTTATATATATCGTCAAAAACATAGACTTAATCGCTTAAAAGAAAGTAACAAAAACTATCAATATAATTATAAAAATATAGGTGTTCCTGTATTACCTATTGGTTTAAAACTGAGAAGTTATCAACACCAGGCTGTAGGTAATTGGTTAGAAAACAAAGGCAGAGGGACATTAAAGATGGCGACGGGTAGCGGTAAGACTATTATTGCCCTGGCGATCGCCGTAGAACTTTATCAACAAATAGGACTTCAGGCATTAATTATAGTCTGCCCATACCGCCATTTAGTAACTCAATGGTCGAGAGAATGTCAAAAGTTTAATCTCCAGCCAGTTATTGCCATGACGCGGGTAGAAAATTGGCAAAGCGAATTATCTAATCAGCTATACAATTTAGCAAACAATCCTCAATCTTTTCTGACAATTATTACTACTAACTCCACTTTAATAAGTGCAGGATTTCAATCTCAGCTTAAATATTTTCCCCCTAAAACTTTAATTATTGGCGATGAGGCACATAACTTAGGTTCAACTCGCATCGAGTCTAGTTTACCCAGAAATATTGGCTTACGTTTAGCTCTTTCTGCTACTCCAGAAAGACAATACGATCAACTGGGAACAGAGGCTTTACTAAGCTATTTTGGCTCAATAATTCAACCAGAATTTACATTAGCTGATGCGATCGCACAAGAAGCATTAGTTCACTATTTATATTATCCTGTCTTTGTCGAGTTAACTGCCACAGAAGCATCTACTTATGCCAAGTTAACTAAGCGTATTGGTTGGAGTTTAAGCAAGAATCATAGTTTTGCAGATAACGATACTTTAACCTCTTTACTAACAAGGCGATCGCGTTTAATTGCCACAGCAGCTAATAAGTTAACTTGCCTTCAAGAATTAATGGCATCTAGACTTAATACTAGCCATACGCTGTTTTATTGTGGTGATGGATATCTCGATGGTGGTGTACGTCAAATTGATGCGGTGACTCATTTATTAGGGAGAGAATTAGGCTATCGCGTCAATACCTATACTACCGAAACATCCTTAGAAGAAAGAGAACTTTTATGCCGTCAGTTTGAAGCGGGAGAGTTACAAGGTTTGGTTGCCATTCGTTGTCTAGACGAGGGAATAGATATACCCGCAATCAAAACCGCTATTATTCTTGCCAGCAGCAGTAACCCTCGTCAGTTTATTCAGCGTCGCGGCAGAATTTTGCGTCCTCACCCTGGGAAGAAACAGGCAACTTTATTTGACACTATTGTTATACCTCCCAATTTAGATCGCGAAACTTGGGAGGTTGAAAGAAACTTATTACGCAAAGAATTACTCAGATTTATTACTTTTGCTGAATTGGCTGATAATGCTGATGAGGCTATAAAGAAATTATTAAGATTGCAAGAACAATATGAACTTTAGTCTTTAGTCAGTCAACAAATAATAGCAGAATAATATTGTAATAGTAATAAAAAACCGATGGCAAAATTTTATTCTCAACTAACTTCACCGTTACAAACTTTTATCCAGAATCAAAAGATCTTTTTTACCGCAACCGCACCTCTATCGGGCAGGATTAATTTATCTCCTAAAGGTATTGATACTTTTTGCTGTATTGATGACAACACTGTGGCATATTTGGATTTAACTGGTAGTGGTAACGAAACTGCGGCACATCTGCACGAAAATAGCAGAATAACTATTATGTTTTGTAGTTTTGATGAAAATCCTCTAATCTTAAGATTATACGGTCGAGGAGAAGTAATTAGTAGTCAGAGCGATCGCGAAGCTAGCCGTAGGCATCGCTTTAACACTCTACATTCCCTGTTTCCTAACATCCCTGGGGAAAGACAGATAATATTACTTAATATTGAATCGGTACAAACTTCCTGTGGTTTTGGCGTACCCGTATATGAATTTAAAGAAGATCGGGAAACTTTAATTGATTGGGCAGCTAAAAAAGGAGAATCAGGTATTAAGCAATATCAACAAGAAAATAACCTAGAAAGTATCGATGGATTACCTACCAATCTTGGTAAATGAACCTTTGCTTTGTTGATGGTTAATTGCAGTCGCCGAAAATCAATCTCTAACAATTGTTAAGTAGTCTGTGCGCTGTTGATTGCAATCAACAATTAACAATCAACTACCAACATGAAATCCCACTTCAATTATGGGTAGATGAGCTTAATTGATTCAATAACAGTTAAAATCAGTAGCATTTTGATGAGCTAAAATTATTTTGTCTAGGGATACGAACTAATCAAAATTTGGTGATAGAAAAAGATAAATTAATATGGCTTCAACTATTTACAAGTGGTCTATAGATGAATGGCACGAGTTAGTGGACTCAGGGGTATTAGAAGGAAAGCCTGTAGAACTTCTAGAAGGAAATATAGTTGAAATGAGTCCCGAAGGAATTGAACATAGCTATACGAATCAATCAGTCAGTGATTACCTTACAAACTTGCTTACAGGAAAAGCACATATCAGAGATGCTCATCCAATCACCTTAGATAATAGTGAACCGGAACCCGATATTGCGGTCGTTCAACTGCCAACAACTATTTATCGTCAACATCATCCTTTTCCACAAAATATCTATCTGCTGATTGAGGTATCTAATAGAACTTTGAAAAAAGATCTCGAAGAAAAAATCATTACTTATGCTCGTAACGCCATACCTGAATATTGGGTGATAGATTTAAAGAACAAAAAGCTGATCGCTCATACTCAACCACAAAAGGGTATCTATTCACAAATTATTGAATACCAATCGGGAACGATTACACTTCAAACCTTTCCTAACGTTGATATCGATTTGAGTAAACTGCTGCTGTATTAATATTTTATTCTTGGCAAATAGGATAAGCTGTCACGCATTTAATTTGACGAGCGACCCCGCGTCGCCGTCAGGCGCAAGGGAATGCGCGAGTTGTCTATTGTGGCTGACTGGGAGAGGAGTTAACTGTTTTCCATCTAATTAGATAATATGCAGTTTAAATAATTAACAGCTTATTACTTACTCATAACTATGAGCAGATAATTAGATTATGAGTAGGATTATACTATTTCATGAATAGTTTGTGTCTGAGTTTAAAAACTTACCCATAGAAGTACAGGATAAAATTTTAGAGTACACTGGGCAACTTAAAGAATTTGGTTCTACTCTGAAAAAACTTCGTTTTGCTACTGAGCTATAGATAGATGTTTTAGTATTCGATATCTTCTTATTATGAATATTAGAGTGAAATCTAGTATCTCGGTATCATTTAAAAACAGACTTTAGATTAAAACAATGTAATATCAAACAACCGCAGAATGATCACTAATAACTTCAGGGTTAACCACTCTCTTACTTAAAGTTCTTCCTGGTAACTTTTTTTGGTGGGGAATTGGCTTTTTACTAATTGGCAGTGCGATACTTTTTCTAACAAAAAGTGACGTGGCTAGTTCTTAAATTTACCAAGTAGTTTAATAGCTTTGGCTTTCCTCTACAGAGAAATACTATTTTAAGGATTTCAAGCGATAATTTTGCTAATCGTGGCATTTTAAACAAGCAAAAAAACTAAATATCAATACTTATCAACACTTAGTTTATCTCTTAAATAATGAATTTAGAAAACATACCACAACAAAGTCAAAAACTCATGAATCAAGTTACTAAGGCCGTAGAGAAAACAGGTAAGAAAGTTGCTAATCAGGTTTCCAATATTACTGAAGGTAAAGTAGAAGATGTTACAGAAGAAGCAATTCAAGCTGCGGTTGACCAAGCCTTAGATATATTGCAAGTTGCTGGTGAAAAAGTACGAGAAAAAGAGATAAATGCTGAAAGAGTTACTCTAGAAGTTGGTGTTGGAGTGATAAACGTGGCTCATCTAAAAATTATTACCGATGTGCCTGGAAAAAATCGAGAAGGAACAGTTGAAAACGTGAACGTTGAACTGAATGAATAGTCAGTTTAGTACCTATCATCATTGACCAAAGCTAATAATTCTGAAGCTAACTCCTGGGTTACTTTGCTGGCAGGAGGACTATTTCTCCTGTATTGATTTTTAAAAATGATTACAAGCAATGAACTCGATTGGTTGGCAGTATGCGGTTATTTGGGCGTGACATTATTTGTGATGTGGCGCATTTTTACCAGCAAATAAAAATTACAGCCGTTTTCAATTGAATAGACTTCGTTTTTAATTAGCTGGTTCGTAGCTTTTAGCTCTTAGCTTTTATGAATTTGTTTATTGTGGTCTACTCATGTGAAAAGCGCAGTAAGCTAAAGAATATTGAAGAATATCTATACTTAAGTTCTCTATCGGCACTGAATTTAGATAACATCCCAAATTTCTTTGCAAAAATTGAAAAGTAAAGTAACCTGATTGTGAATTAAATACGTTGCTTATCTAATTGGGTTTTTGACGAGGAATTTATACATAATATAATTATGAAACGGATTTTTATTACTGGGGCAAGTGGTTGTATTGGTCACTACATAAGCGAAACATTAATTCAAAATACTAACCACGAACTATATTTGCTAGTAAGAAATCCTGATAAGCTTCAGTTTGATTGTCAAGCTCGCCCAGGAATCCATATCTTACAGGGAGATATGTGTCGTATTGATGAGTATAGCGACTTGCTACTTAAAGAAATTAACGTGGCAATTTTGGCTGCTACTACATGGGGAGGAGAAAGCGAGACTTACGATATTAACGTAGTTAAGACTTTGGAGTTGATCAATTTGCTTAATCCCAAAGTTTGTGAGCGAATTATTTATTTTTCTACCGCCAGTATATTAGACCAAAATAACCAGTTATTATTACAAGCCAGTCAATTTGGTCATGATTATATTCGCACTAAGTATCAATGTTTTGCTCAACTTTCTCAACAAGCGATCGCCGATAAGATTATAGCCGTCTTTCCCACTCTAGTTTTTGGAGGTGATAAAGACAAACCTTATTCTCATTTGAGCGCAGGTATTACCGATGTAACTAAATGGATTGGCTTGATTCGCTGGTTTAGTGTCGATGGTAGCTTTCATTTTATCCATGCTAAGGATATAGCTGGGGTAATCAGCTATTTGGTAGATAATCCTCAGTTTTCTCCATCACGGGCAAAAAGTGCCGAAGTAGACTGCTTGGTAATCGGTAATCCAGCCATCACCGTAGATCGGGCGATCGCCGATATAGCTAAATATTTTGATAAAAGAACTTATATCCGTTTTCCTCTATACATTTGGCTAGCTAATATCTTTATTCAAATTTTTCAGATTCAAATGGACTCCTGGAGTCGTTTTTCTCTTGACTATCGCCACTTTACTTACACCAATCCCGTCACTCCCGCCAGCTTTGGGATGACTAATTACTGTTCTACCGTAGAAGAACTGATGGAGGTTTCAGAGGTTTTAAATTAGGTGGCAATAGATTTGTGCCAGAAATTTATTTATAATTTTTGGCTAATATTTTTTTTAATCTCTTGTTGACAAATCCACCAGAAGTAAATCGTCAGGTTAATTAAACCAATCAGCTTCGTTCCATCTTCTAGCATGGCGTGAATACCCCGACTGCTAATAGGCGCAATATCGATCGCACTAGAAAAGCCAAATAAGCAAAAAGATATCAGCAAGGGAATATAAGGAGTTCGACTGATTGTGCGACGAAACACCCGACCGTAGGTAATGAGCAGCAAACCATAGAGAAGATATACGCTTAACTTAACTAATTTGCAAGTACCAAAAAAGGCACACAAAATTAAAGTTAAACGAAAGCGATCGTCAATGTAGAGTAATAACATTATTAACGCACTAGCACACAAAAAAATTTGGAAGCGACGGTTTGCGGGAGGTAATAAAACTGCGGTAAAAAGACTTATGGCGATCGCCGTACACCACATAAACTCAGAAACGCTAGTTAACCAGCCTAGATAAAAAATCCCAAAATAAAAAGGATCGCTAAACAAATTTTCTATTCCTGCCCCTTTACTTCTAAGCTTGGCGTAGATACTTAGTAAGCTTAAAATCACAATAGTGATGGCATTTAACCAAATTAAAACGGGAATGCTGTTAAAGTGCTGCTTACTTTTACTCAGCCAAGATTTAAAAAATGGCAAAGAAGTAGATTTATCTTTCATAAGTAGTAAATATAAAATTTTTGAGCTTGATTAAATAAACCAATATTATTCATCCCCATACTACAAAAAGAAAAACAAGTAATGGAAAACTATAATCGCCACACACATAAACTAGTAGCTTTTATGTCCTAACCAGTTTATGTACTGCGATACCATATCTCTGTCTTTTGTACTCAGAAATCATCCATGAATCTTAAACGCTTTGTATCCCTGGTAATTAGCGTCGCTATTTTGCTTTATATCTATGCTCAAATTGATTTTGCTAATCTTTTGAAGGTTTTTCAGAATTGCGATCGCCTGATGTTGTTTATCAGTTTAGCAATGGTGATTCCTATTACTTTGATTACCTCATGGAGATTACAGCAGCTTGTACCACGGCGTACTTTGGGTTTTTTAGAGGCTAATCGTTTGATTTTGGGTGCCAGTGTGCTGAATATGGTTTTACCTTCAAAGATGGGGGATCTTGCCAAGTCCTATTTTATGGCTGAACGTTCCAATATAAGTGGTAGCTTGGCTTTGTCTATTTCTATTTTTGAGAAAGCTTGTGACTTACTTTCCCTGTTGCTGTGGTGCGTTTTTGGCTTGATTTTATACCCAGCAAAAGATAGTTTATTTTGGATCATGACCGCAGGTGTGGCGATCGGCTTAATTATGGGAATATTGCTATTAAGCTCGCAACAATTTGCCGAGTTATTTTTCAAATTAGGTATTAAATTTGCCCCCAAATCTATCAAAATCAAATTGCGAAAAATGCAGTCTGCTTGGGGAGAAATGCACGGTTATTTTTGGCACAATAAGCAGAAGCTATTATTAATTACTAGCACCTCTATTTTTATCTGGTTTTTACACTTATTACAAATTTGGCTATTTATCCTGGCTCTTAAAGCCGTCACTCCTTTTATTATTAGTTTGGCTCTTTCTCCCCTGGCGATCCTGGCAGGATTACTTCCCTTAACCTTCGCAGGTATTGGCACTCGCGATGCAGCCATAATTTACTTTTACCAAGATTACTTTAGTCAAGCAACAGGGGCAGCATTGGGCTTGTTGTGTACCTCTCGCTACTTTATTCCAGCTTTAATTGGGCTACCGTTTTTAGGGCAAATGCTGGGTGCAGTTAATCAGAAAACAAAGGATAATTAAATATAATTAAGCCAAAACCCTATCTGCTAATCTAGCTAAATTTTCTCAAAGTCCTCAATTAAAGTTTGATGTCTATGGTATGGAAGTTAATACTAAAGGCATTAAACGCTATCTTACTATTATTAATTTAGAGAATTATTTATTTCTATCCAAGGTCTAACACGACAAGATGTTATGTTTAACATTAAGTTAAATTACGACCAAGATATTGTTAAAATTCCATCAGCTTGAATAAAAATAGTTTACTAATCCCAGATAACCAAATCAAACAGATTTCTGCCAGGAATCTGTCTTCAAGGGAAAAAATAATTGCTAGTAGCATAAGCCTGGGAATTCTACTTATAGCGATAGTTGCCTTAGCTTTTTCGCCTATATTAACCAAACTCAGCGAAATAGAACTTCTTACCCCAACAGCAATTGTCTTTAATCGCCTATGGATTGCAACTATTATTATTAGTTGTTGGCAATTAATTAAATCTCCTCCAGAATTTAAGCAGATTCAATTTCTCGAAAATATTCCTAACTACAAAGAACAAAGTTTACTGATCCTAGCTAGCGTTGCTGCTACGGTTTCATCTTTATTGTGGGCAGTGTCTTTTACTCAGACAAGCGTTGCTAGTTCTACAGTTTTACGCAGTCTAACACCTTTATTTATCAGTTTAGGTGCATGGCTAATCTTAAAACAGCAGTTTAACCGTCAGTTTGTTACGGGTATGGCAATATCTATACTTGGTGGGATGATAATTGGCTGGGATGATTTACGCTTAGGGGCAGAGTATTTATCTGGTGACAGCATTGCCTTACTTTCGGCTGCACTGCATGGAGTTAACATACTTACGGTGGGCTATTTACGCGATCGCGACTGTAATACGTCTAAAGTACTATTTTGGCGATGTGGTTTTGGTGCTTTAATTATTTTGCCTATACTTTACTTGACGGATACACCAATATTTCCTGCATCAACTCAAGGCTGGTTAACAGTTATTGCCCTGGCGGTTATTTGCCAGACTTTAGGACAAGGTTTGTTGATTTATAGTTTAAAGCAATTCTCTTCCAGCTTTGTGGGCATATTTACTTTGCTCAAACCAATAATTACCGCCTTTCTTGCTTGGGTGATTTTTGCCGAAAATTTGAATTTAACTAGCTGTATTGCTGTAATTTTAATTTTATGTGGTATTTATCTAGCAAAATCAAGTAATTCAGCCGTAAACTAATGACTAAAAACTAAAAACTAAAAACTTTTTTAATCAATTTGTGAATATTTACGAGGTCGTACTTTTGAACCATACATCCGAGTATAAACATGGGTGAACTCTGCCCCAAATAAAATAATTTGAGCAGAATAGTATACCCATGCCAAAAAGACAATCAGCGAACCTGCTGCACCATAAGCTGAACCCAA
>JBBSPC010000130.1:0-13128 GCA_038259125.1 Chroococcales cyanobacterium
AAGCAAAGTCGAAAATAAGGTCAAGATAAATTTCTCTTGAGGTCTTGTCAAATCGCCCACTGAAGACATTAGGCTTTGTATAATTGTTTTAACGCTATCCATTTCACGGTAATCTTTCAACACTTTTACTTTAAATAAAATGGATGGCTTTTTTCTAGTTTTTCAAAACTGTCCGAACTATTGACATAAGAAACATTAGGTTTTGGACTTTAGATAAAAAATTGTCTGAACCATAGTGTTTAATATTGCTATTTATTTGGGAACAATAGCTAATAAGAGTTATTGAAATATTTGACCAAAGAGTTTTGAATATGAGTCAAATTTTAAACCCAGTAAAATTACTAACAGATTTTTCAAGTCCTAATAATAATGGCAGACTAGAAGTTTTTGATGGTCAAGTACGCTGGAATATTTATATAGAGCAGGGTCAGATAAAATGTGCGGCTAATACAGTTCAGCAAATGATGGCTACCTTGGATCATCATTTACGGCATCTTGGTTTCCAGGATGCTGCTGCTGCTGCCAAATCTATTCCTAATGCAACATCCCCAGAGGATCAACCAGAAATGAGTTGGTTAGAAGGAGGACGCATAATTCCTTCAATTAACTGGCTAGTATTGCGGGAACATCTTCAGCGAAGCCAAGCACAGCAAATTTGCAACAGCCTTACAGAAGAAGCAATTGAAACCTTTCTCTGGATTAGATCGGGTGATTACAAGTGGATTAAAAATATCGATCTACCCCAGCACGCTTTAGCAGCTAGAATTACCTTTCAAAATCTTGATATATCTCCTTTAGTCCAAAATATAGAAAGACGCATTATAAGTTGGCAAGATTTTAGCAATTCTATACTATCTCCTTATCAATGCCCATATCTAAAAAACCCTCAAGCCTTAAATGAATCTTCTCCGCCAATTTTATTAAAACTAGCTAAGTTTCTTAGAGGACTAAGTTTTCGTCAGCTAGCTTTGATTCTCAATCAAGATGAATTTAAAATTGCCAAACTGCTGCAACCCTACGTAAAAAGTGGCGAGATTATTATTCGTGAGCCACCTGAACCTTGGAATTCTTTACCTAAAGTTCCTGCCAAAAATGCAGCTACAGCTTCGTTATCTTCAGGAAACCTGGAGACAAAATTAAAAATTGCCTGTATTGATGATAGTCCCACAATTTTGGATGAAATGCACCGTTTTTTAGCGAGTGATGTTTTTGAAATTACCAAAATTGAGGATCCGCTAAAAGCAGCACCCATTTTGTTAAGGCTCAAACCAGATTTAATTTTGATGGATATTTCTATGCCCAATATTAATGGTTATAAACTGTGTAGCTTGTTTCGAGGCAGTGCTTCTCTAAAAACAACTCCAATCATTATGGTGTCTGGCAGAACTGGTTTTATTGATAAGACTAGAGCCAGAATGGTTGGTGCTACCGACTATTTGACTAAACCATTTACCCAGGTAGAACTATTGTCTGTGGTGAATAAATACTTAGATACAGCAGGAATAATAACATGATCTAATTATATTTTTCCCAAAAGCCAAGTTCATTTTTATTTTTGTAAATATTAACCTAACGCTAACCGTATAAAGGATGCCAAATATTATGAAAACCGTACTAGTCGTAGACGATCTAAAAGCTCAATTAAGTTTAATTTCAGGTTATTTAGAACAAGAAGGATTTTTAGTAGTGACGGCAGAAAATGGCAACGATGCACTAGCCAAAGCAAGCGCTCAAACACCCGATCTAGTAATTACTGATTTGGTAATGCCAGAAATGAGTGGTTTAGAATTTTGTCGCAAGCTAAAGAAAGACCCTGCAACTGCTCAAATACCAGTAATTGCCTGTACCACCAAAGATCGAGATATTGATAAACAGTGGGCAAAAAAACAAGGGGTTGTTGCTTATTTGGTCAAACCCTTTACTAAAGAGGAAATGATTAGTGCCGTCAAAAACTCAGTAGCAGGTTAATCAGAGTGAGCAGTTTAACTACCACAGACAGGCTTAAGAATTTATTACCCCAGCTATTTAGCCAACAGCAGCGTCAAGGAGATTATTATCTGAGATTTCAACTAACCAACGGAATCTCAGCGTTAATCGACCTTAAATATGTTCAAGAATCCCTAACCTTTGATGGTGATCAGATCACGGCAGTTCCCAATTTACCAGAATATGTGGTGGGATTAATGAGTTCAAGAAACCAAGTTTTCTTAGCTATTGATCTGGCTCATTTAACAGGATTTCCCCCTGAGACTGTGAATTTAAGACAGTACCAGACAATAGTTGTGCAAATAGATTCTGAGCAAAATTTATTTGGATTAACGGTCAAAAGCATCCAGGGAATTTCTCGCATCGTGCCTGAGCAATTCAGCGCAGATATTTCGACAATACCAGATCCATTATCTCCTTTTGTCCAAAGTTCTGTGATGCAAGCAAGCAAAGAATCCGATCATTTATTAGCTGCCACAGAACGCTCTTTTCTAATTGATATTTCTAAACTAATCACGACCAAGATTTCGACCCAAAACTAAATTTGGTAGCGAAATTAAGTTAATTACTATTAAAACTTAAACTCATGAAAAATCTATTTCGGCAACTTAATTCAAGTATGACCAAAAATAATCAAGTACTAAAAAATAGTTGGAAATCAAGTATTTTATTGTTAGGTCTTAGCACCTTGATTTTGCCCACAGTTAATTTTTCTCTCATCTCAGATAACCTACAGCCAGTATTATCTGGCAGAGTATTAGCTCAAGAAAATCCGACCGCAACTACTCAAAAAGAAAACAAAGTTATCAAAGTAGGAGTACTAGCCATCCAAGGAAATGAAGAAGCCATTGCTCAATGGAAGCCTACTATAGACTACCTTTCCCAAACAATCCCTGGATATACTTTTGAGATGGTGCCAGGAAGTATTGAAGATATGACTGCATTAGCAGAGGCGAAGGAAGTTGATTTTTATCTGATCAACTCTGGGTTGTATGTCGATTTTGAAGCAAGCTACGGAGCTAACCGTATTGCCACCCTCAAAACCTTGAGATTAGGTAAGCCTTATACCGAGTTTGGTGGAGTAATTCTGACTAAAGCTAACCGCAATGATATTAACGATCTTGAAGATCTTAAAAAGAAAACTTTTATGGCAGTAGCTCCCGATGCTTTTGGGGGTTGGCAAATGGCTGAAGGAGCCTTATTTGATGCGGGAATTAAACAACCAGACAAATTCTTTAAAGAATTAAAATTTAGCGAAAAGGGAACTCACGATGACGTTATTAGAGCAGTTGCCAATGGTGAAGTAGACGCGGGTACAATTCGGACAGATGCACTGGAAAATGCTGTTAAGCGAGGAGATGTTAAGCGAGAAGATTTCAAAATTATTAATGAGCAAACAGACGAAGGATTTCCTTTCGTACACAGTACCCGTTTATATCCTGAATGGCCTTTTGCCGCAGCTAAAGGTAATGACGCGGAGCTAAATGAATCAGTAGCAAAAGCTCTTTTAAATATGCCTAAAGACAGTCAGGCTGCTCAAGCTTCCAAATCGGCAGGCTGGACTGTGCCTCTTAACTATCAACCTATTAACGACTTATTTATTGAACTAGGGCTTCCGCCCTACGATGAAATAGGTCGGGTTACTATTGCTGGCTTCTTTAAAAAGTATCCCTGGGTAGGGGTAGGAATAGGTGGAGCTATCTTGGCTTTGGCTGCATATATTTTCTATGCTCAAAGAAAGGCACTTTTACAACAAAAATCTGACCAGGAAGCTCTCAATGAATTAAATAAATCCTTAGAAGTAAGTGCAGCAGAGCAAAAAAAACAAAGAGAAGATTTAGAAGAAGCGGTAGTTGGTTTAATGGAAGCACTAGAGCCAGCAGCGGAGGGCGATTTAACTGTACGCGCTCAACTTGTAGAAGGGGACGTAGGGATCATTGCCGATTTATTTAACGCCATTGTAGAAAACCTACGAGATATTGCCCTTCAGGTAAAAGACTCCGCAGGACAGGTAAACTCTTCTTTGCAGCAAAACGAAGGTTCTGTAAGACAAATTGCCGAACAGTCGGTGCTAGAAGCTGAACAAATTCAGTCTACCCTATTATCGGTAGAGCAAATGTCTAACTCAATTCGGGAAGTAGCTGCCAACGCTGAGAAAACTGCCAGTATCTCCAATGATGCCTTTATTAGTGCTAAAGAAGGGAATGCCGTCATGGAACAAACGGTAGATAGTATTCAAGGTTTGCGCTCTACTATTGGTGATACCGCTAAAAAAATTAAGCGTTTAGGGGAATCGGCACAGCAGATTTCTCAGGTAGTCGCCTTAATTGATGAGATTGCTCTTAAAACTAACTTGCTAGCAATTAACGCTAGTGTAGAAGCAGCCCGCGCAGGGGAACTAGGTCAAGGCTTTACGGCGGTTGCCGAACAGGTGGGTGCATTGGCAGAACAGTCAGCCACCGCAACTAAAGAAATTGCCCAGCTAATTACAGGCATCCAACAAGAAACTCAAGAAGTGGTGGCAGCGATGGAAACAGGCACTAGTCAGGTAGTTGATAGTACCCGTTTGGTGGAGGCTACTAAGGTTAGTTTGGTGAATGTCTTAACTAAATCCCAAGAAATTGACCAACTAATGAAATCAATTTCTCAAGCTACCATCTCTCAGGCACAAACTTCACAAGCCGTAACCGAAGTAATGATGCTCAATAGCCAAACTTCTAAAGAGCGTTCTGAGTCTTCTGGTCAGGTAGCTCAAGCGATGCAGGCAACCACCACAATTCTAAGACAGCTACAGGATTCTGTGGGTCAGTTTAAAGTTAGCGAAAGCGAAATGGAAGAAATTGATAATACTATCCTTGTATCTTCTAAGACTGCCTAAAGCACTTGAAGATCATTTTGATTGTCTCAATTGCTGCCCATAAAAATATATAAATTCGAGATCACAATGGATACGGAACAACAGGTAAGATTCTATTTTCTAGAGGAAGCAGAGGAATATTTCGATAATCTTGAATCGCTGCTAATCAATTTAGATGCTCAAGGGGCTGAACCTGGCTTGCTTGATACAGCAATGCGAGCAGCACACTCTCTCAAGGGTGGTGCAGCAATGATGAGGTTTACAACCTTGAGTCAAGTTGCTCACCGCCTAGAAGATTTTTTAAAGATTCTTCGAGTTCGTAGAGACGATACCTTAGTAGATAAAGAGACAACAACTTTATTGCTTCGGGGGGTTGACTGCCTACGTGAAATTAGCAATTTACATCAACAGCAAGACTTTATTGAAGAAGATTGGCTAGCTGCAAATACCGATTCAGTTTTTGATGCTCTACGCAACAAACTAGGGGACTTAAGCTCAGAAGACGAAGATACTCTCTTAGCCGAAGAGGAACAGGTTGATGTTTCTGCTCTTATTTTTCAAAGTGGAGTTGAGGATTGCTTAGAAAGTTTTAAAGCTCAAATAGATGCTTTAGAACCTACTCAGCTTAAAGCAGAATTGGCTATACAGGCGGAACGATTAGCTGAATTTGGTCAAATGAGCCAAATTGAACCTTTTGTACAGCTATGTCAATCTGTCCAGCAACAGTTAGCAATAGTATCTTTAGGCGGCGTTAGAGACTTGGCTCATGAAGCCTTGAAACTGTGGGAGCGATCGCACGCTTTGGTTTTAGTCGGTAGACTAGATAAACTACCAACACAATTAGGATTAGGTAGCGACTCAAATCAAGCTGTTATTTTACCTGAGATTGACGATGTTATTGATTTAGTTGAGCTAGATACAATTCAACAGTTCACAGCTCAAGAATTAGCTTTGGAGTCAACTTCTAGCTTTGACCTAGAGTTTGATTTAGATGAACTTGCTCCTAATGCAGCAGAGTTATCAGACTTAGATGCAGCCTTTGAATTGTCAGATAATTTTGCTTCTGCACCTCAAGTTGAAGATTTTATCCAGACTGATGCTGTTTTAGAATCTTTAACACCCAACTTAGATGAGCTTGCTCCTGATGTAGCCGAGTTATCGGACTTAGATGCAGCTTTTGCAGCATTAGATATTCCTCAGCCTGATTTACAAGTCGATCTAGATAGTTCTGGCAAACAAAAAGTTGACTCTTCCGTACCTTCTGCCATTTCCCTAAAGCAGTCAAAACCTGACAAGAGCAGAATGGTAAGAGTCCCCGCCGAGCAACTGGCAAATCTTAATAACTTGTCGAGTAAATTGATTCTAGAGCGTAATGCAGCAATTCTACGTCTTAATCAACTACAAAACTTTGTCGGTCTGACCAGAGAAAGAATGCGCCGTTTAGAACAGTCTAGCAATCAACTACGAAAGCTATATGATTGGGCTTCTTTAGAGGGAATGATTCCTACTGCACAAGCCGAGCCTGTAGCTGCTAAGGTGGCTTGGCAGCCTAGTTCTGGTTTACTAACTGAAGAAAAGTTTGATGCTTTAGAAATGGATCGCTATACTGATCTGCACCTGTTATCTCAAGAACAAATGGAAACCATTGTGCAGCTACAGGAAGTAACCACGGATATGGATCTAGGTATTCGGGAAATGGGTCAAGTAATCCGTGACTTTAGCTATACTACCCGCGATTTACAGCAGAATGTCACGCGATCGCAAATGCGTCCTTTTTCGGAACTAGTAGGACGTTTCCCCAGATTAATCCGTGATTTGTCTGACAAACACAACAAACAAGTAGATCTCAAAATTGAGGGAGAGACAACTTACATCGATCGCCAAGCACTAGAATTACTCAGCGACCCTTTAACTCATCTTTTGCGAAACGCCTTCGATCATGGCTTAGAAGATGCGGCAACTCGTTTGGCAGCGGGAAAACCCGCTGAGGGCAAAATTGTCTTAAAGGCAGTTCAAAAGGGCAACCAAACTATTATCACTATTACTGATGATGGGGGGGGAATTAATACTAACAAAATTTGCGATCGCCTGCTCAAAATGGGAATGTCCCAAAGCGAAGTTAATAATATTTCTGAAACAGATGTACTCGATGCGATCTTTGAACCTGGATTTAGTACTGCTGATCGAGTTACCGAACTATCTGGTCGTGGAGTTGGTATGGATGTTGTCCGCCAAAACTTGCAGCAGATTCGCGGTGATATTCAGGTCAAAACTGAATCAGGCAAAGGTACAACTTTTACTATTGCTGTTCCCCTGTCTTTATTGGTACTGCGGGTAGTCATTGTCGAAAGTGCAGGGATAGTTTTTGCTATTCCTGTTCAGAGTATTAAAGAGATTATCAGTTTTGATTCTGAATTAGTTACTTTAAATGGGCAACAAGAACAAATAAATTTACGAGGAGAGTCTATTGATCTAATCCGTTTAGAGAAACATCTTAAATTTGAACGTCCCTGCAAACTCTTGGAGATGGAGGGTACAGCTAAAATTCAAGCTCCTACTATACTAGTATTTGAAGACAACGATGAATTAAAAGGTATTTATCTCGAAAAATACTGGAATGAACAAGAAGTTGTTATTAGACCAATTAAGACTTCCATTACTCTTTTTCCAGGCTTTACTGGCTCTACTGTCTTAGGAGATGGGCGAGTTATTCCTCTAATAGAGCCAAGTGCCTTAATTAAAGGCTTTGCTAAACAGTCAACTGCTTTATCTAGCTTAACTATCGCCAATAATTTTGACGGCTCAACTTTTTCTGTCTCTGATACTTCGACGGTGCTAATTATAGACGATTCTGTAAACGTCAGACGTTATCTTGCAGGAATCTTAGAGCGTAATGGTTATCGAGTCGAAGAGGCAAAAGATGGTCGAGATGCCGTAGACAAACTAGTTGGTGGGTTAAAAGTTCAGGCTGTAATCTGTGATGTAGAAATGCCTCGTCTAGATGGGTATGGGGTATTGTCAGAGGTCAAGTCCGAACCAAGTTTGGCACACATACCCATTGCTATGTTAACTTCTCGTAGTAATGACAAGCATCGGAAGTTGGCGATGAAATTAGGTGCATCAGCTTATTTCTCTAAACCTTTTAACGAGCAAGAAATGCTGCAAACTTTAGGCAGTTTAATTGCTCAGTAACTCTTGATTTGTGCCTCACTATCTTCATAGTTGATAGCGATCGCTCACATTTGTTTTTTTTCAATTACGATCTGAGTTCGGATAGAATTGTTGTCAGCTTTCTTTCACATTAAGGGATTAGAAAAAAACCAGTAACAAAATCAATCTAAATTTATAATTATTTAGCTGCCAAAAATGAAAAAGCTCTTACAAGTATCATTAATAATAGGAATTGCTTTCGCTATCCCCTTAGCTCTATCAACTTCATCTGACGCTGAAATCAAAACTAAGCCCAATCTTGCCCAGTCTCAACTCCAAAATAGCCAAGACAAACAATTTGCCTTTGATTTTAATAATAGCTATGATTATGCGGCTTGTTTGGACGTAATTTTATTGGCGTATGAAAAACGCAATGCTGAACTAGAAAAAGTGTATAAAAATGATTGTGCCGCTGATGTTTTGAATACCTTCGGCAACAATTTATCGAAAGATGTCGCTTTACAGTTGGTTAAATCGGCTGATTTACACGCTACTAAGGGATTAGGAGTTCCACTTTATCCTACTCTTGGTCTGAGAAGAAGAATAGCGATCGATCTGGGATATGTCTATGATATAGACAAAAGCAATCCCGATATATTGAAATATATTAATTCCGAATCGAAATAAGTTGCCCACCAGATGCAACGCCAATTATTCTGGAGCGCACTGTTAATTTGTGCGCAAACTATCAACTTTTTGACGTATTTCGGGATTGTACAACCGTAAATAGTTCCAGTAGTTGCCGAATACTCCTTCTACATAATCTTTGGTTTCGGGGAAGGGAATTTGCTCTACAAAGCGATCGCGATTATTAAGCTCGTATTTAGTTAGCCAATCATTAACATTACTCGTACCAGCATTATAGCTAGCTACGGCTAATAAAGAATTATCTTGATAGCGATCGTGATTGTGCTTAAGATACCAAGTACCAATTCTAATATTGTCTTCAGGGTTAGTTAAAGAATAGTTGGGCAACTGTATTTGTTTTGCTATCCAATCAGCAGTAGGTGGCACGATTTGCATTAAGCCTATTGCCCCGACTGCCGAATTAATTTCGGGATCAAAAGTAGATTCTTTGCGCATCACTGAAAGAACTAGTAAAGGATTAATTTGCTCTTGTTGAGCATACTCCTGAATTTTTGACTCATAGGGAAAAGGAAATAAACCCTGCCAGTAGGCGGTTGTTTTACGCAAAGCTTTCCACTGTTCTAATTCTTGGGGATCTTCGCGCTTGGTTAAATCCCAAATCTCCTGCATTCCTGCGCTATATTGATCTAGCTCTAACTTTAATATCCCTTCGCTAAACTGCTCATTGACGGTTAGCTGTTGATGCTGCTTAATTTCTGACTGCAAAAGTAACCAAGCATCATAATATTGTCCTAAAAAATATAGTTCCTGTAGAGCTTTTGAATCCATTGGCAGAGGGCTGTAAGTTTTAGCCAAATCTAAGGCAGGATCGAGAGAACGTACTCGCTCAAAGTCTCCCACCTGCCACTTTAGCTTAATTGCCGAACGCCACGCCCAGTAAGATTGAGGATATAGTCCGATAATCTTTTTAAAGACTACCTTAGCAGCAGCAGGTTTACCCAGATTGGTTGCCCAAATTCCAGTTTGATAAAGTGCTTGAGGAGCAAAATCTAGTTCTAAGTTAGATTTAACAACAGGCTGCATCCACTGCCAAGCATCTTTTTTGTTGCCTTTATTGGCTAATTCTTGGGCTATTTTCCAGCGATACTCTACTGCTGCTGCCGAATCGCTGTATTTATTTAATAGCCGATCACGGGCTTGACCTGCTGCTTTATACTTGCCGAAACGTTCGTGAATAATTGCCTTAGAACGATAAGCTTCAGGGGCAACATCAGGAAAGTTGGCGATCACTTTCTCTAAGTAAACTACTGCCACATCACCACTAGAAATACTGGCTAAATATAATAAAGCCTGTCCCGCTTCTCTAGCATCATGGTATTCCTTAATTAGTCTTTGATAGCCAAGCCTGGCAGCATCTAGATTACCGTTACGATGAAATCCTCTAGCTACACGATAAAGATTGCGGGGTGTGTCAGGAGCAAAAGCGTAAGCGTCTGCTGCTTTGCGATATTCATCCTCTCGCCAGTAGCCGTCGGCGATCGCTTCCCAGTCTTCAGGGGTTAATTCTCCTGAGTATTCTAAGACAAGGCGATCTCGAATTTTATTTAAGTCGGCATCTCGACTATATTTTGCCAACAGCAGCAACAGCTTAAACTGGTCAGGATTTTGCTGTAAACCCTGACTAGCTAACTTTTGAGCCAGGGGATGATAGGGAAATTCTTGAATTAATCGGGCTTGATATTGAGAGCGATCGCCATCTAATAAAGATATAGCATTAGCAGTAATCGGCGATCGAGGATAGTTTTCGATCAGATCTTCTAACGTTCTTTGGGCAGCTTGTTCTTCTTTATTTTGCTGATAAGCCTGGGCGGTTTTAAATAATATTTGAGGACGTAACAACGGGTAATCTTCAGCTAATCCTTGAAGGTAAGTTAAGGCTAGTTTGCCCTGCTGCTGTTGAATCAAATCGGCAGCTAATAAATAGCGAGCGCGATTACGATTAATGATTGATTGTTGAGCAGAATCGCCATTTTCTTCAGCATTACTCAAAAGTTTTAATTGGTTAGCTCTAACAGTAGGAGCAAGCGATCGCAAATTGACTAAAGGGGATATTGAACTAGCTGATTCTTTTCTCGACTGGGAAAACAGACTATTTTGAACCTGCCAAATTCCCCAGCCTAAACTGCTAATCAAAACCAACAAAATTAGTCTTTTGTTTTTTAATAAAATTTGGGTTCGATGTTGTGTTGACTTGCGTTTGGGTTGTTTTGAGCGCACGTGGGATTCTAACATGGGTCAACTAAAGGATGAGGATTTATAAAGCATTTTTTATTATTACTAGCCGAAAAGTAAAGTTAGGAACTATGGTCGATCTCTCTGCGTCAATTGCTCATAACTAATCTCTCAAAGAAATATTTTTACCTAGTCATGTTTAACGCAAAATACTCTAAAATAACCACCTCTGTTTTCACTACCCTTGCTGTTTCGCTAACTACGGTCGCTAATTTTGCCAATATAGCCCAAGCACAGCTTTTTCCCGAACAAACACCAACCAGAGATAGGGAATATAACCCACCTAGAGATAGAGAATATAGCCCACCTAGAGATAGGGAATATTATCCACCTAGTGACAATGACCAACAACGCAATCGTTTTCCTTCTAGTGCGTCTGATACCGTCCCTGAAGGCTTTGTTATTCCCATAGAATACGATAAAGATAAAATTCTAGTAACTCCGAAAGAGACTACACCTGTAACTTTGTTGGTAGCAGCTAATGTGCGAGATAGTCGAAAAAATACCTTAATTCCTTACGGCAGCGAGATTACGGGAAATATTAAACCTAGTAATGATGGAACTGGCTCATTGTTTGTTGCCGATGAGGTCATTTTTCCTGACGGTACAAGCCAACCCATTGAGGCAATTTCTAATGTTATAACCCGCACAGAAACTGTCAAAAAAGGCGCGAATGCAGGCGATATCCTTAAGGGTGCTGCTATTGGTGGTGGTGCTGCTGCCGTATTATCAGAAATCTTTGGCGATATTGGAGCATTGAAAGTTCTCGGAGGTGCTGGCGCTGGCGCGATCGCTGGGCTGTTGTTGGGAGGAAACAAAGCAGAGCTAATTTCTATCGATCCCAACAACGATTTAGACCTAACTGTGCAGAGGGATTTTACAGTCCGTTAAAACTTAAGCAAGTTTTTACAGTCTTGTAATATCTTTTAATATCGACCAGACATTTAGCTAAGTTGAAAGACAAAGGTTACTAAATCTCCTTTTCCTAGTGAAATGCGATCGCCTGGTCGTAGGCGATGGCGATTACCTCTTATCAAAGGAGAATGATTGACATAAGTTCCATTAGAACTGCCCACGTCTTCGATATAGAAAGTATCTCCTTCAATCCGAATGTCAGCATGAACCCGTGATACTACTTCTGAATCAGGAAAACCAGCTACGTCTATATCTGGAGGAATTTGACCGTTTGGTTTACCAATATGAACCACATCTAGGTCTAAAGGCAGTTCTATCTTAGTATTGCTTTGTAAATGAAGTAGGCTGGCGGTTTGTAATTGTAGTTGAGTCGCACTTGCTACATAACTTTCTCTATTTTGAGCGGGTTTGGGTACAGACGAACCAGCTTTATTATCAAGATTAACTAATTCTGCTAAAGGAACTCCAGGTGTTGCTGGTGGTGCTAGAGATTCTTCAAAAGAGGGTTCTGAAGCTACTTGAGGCTGCTCAAAATCTAAACTTAAATCGGCAGTATTTGATTCCCAGGATAGAGTTTCTTCCTCCGCAGTTAAATCATTAGATTCTGCTTCAGTAGCAAATTTGGTATTTGATACTGAAGATTCAGGTTTAATTACTGCCGTTGGCTCTATTATCTCCGATACTGGGTCAGTTTGCCCAATGGTCATATCTTCCTCTTCTTGCTCATCCCAAGGGCTTTGGATTGGTGATGTCATAAAGGTTTCAGGTAAAATATTGGAGTTGGCTGCTGATAGAGGTATTTCTTCTGGCAGGGGAATTTCTTTTGGTAAAGATACTTCTTCTGGTGCTGCAACTGCTGGTTCTGCTAAAGAAACTTCAGCAAGGGGGTTTTCTGCTTGTAAATTAAAACCACATTGACCACAGAAAGTAGCATCAGTTTGTACGGATGCTCCACAGTTAGGACAGCCAACTGTAGCGGGCAAAGGAGTATAACAATTTTCGCATTGCAAAGATCCTTCTGGATTTTGATGATTGCAACTGGGGCAAGTAATCATAGGTATTTTTTTAAACTGACTATTACACTGCTACCGACATAGATATTTTTTTATCCCACTATATACTACCTTTAGCGTTTAGTTTTTTATAGAATCCATTTGAGATCTTTTGGGCGATCGCGTAGAATCAAGGCAAAGTAGAGAAATTTAAGTAAGCTGGGGCAAGAAATGGGATATTCAAGCGATTTGACAGATAAAGAGTGGAAAATTATTGAGCCGTTGTTA
>JBBSPC010000131.1:0-13027 GCA_038259125.1 Chroococcales cyanobacterium
AATCTTAAAGTCTGAGGTCGATTAGCTCAAAAACTGCTATTAATATGAAGAATGTACCTAATCTAAGATCAAGGAAGAGAATATAATGCCTCTAACTCTTTCAGGAGAACAACAGCAACTTTTCGATCGCAGCCTAAACACCATTCAAAAAGTTGAAGGTCTTTTTGTGGAGGCAAAAGTACTCTTTCCTGAGTTTCATCCCAACACCGAAGTCCTCAAAAAACAGCTAGCTAATCCTTTTTCTATCTTTATCTGTGGTGAGTTTAACGCAGGTAAATCTAGCTTGCTCAATCAGCTTAATAATCAGGAAATTGCTAGGGTTGGCTTTTTGCCTACCACCCAAGAAATTGAATCATACAACCCTGAAGGCTTTGGTGGTTTGGCATTTATTGATAGTCCTGGTACCAACTCCATTATTGAGCAACACCAAGAATTAACCGAAAATTATTTACAGCAAGCAGATATTATTTTGTTTGTTACCTCGGTTGAACGCCCTTTAAGTAAATCGGAACAGGACTTTCTTACTTTAGTCGATCAAACTTGGGCGCGTAAAATTATCGTTGCCATCAACAAAACAGATCTAGTTAATGATGATGAAGCCAGACAAATCCGTGAATATGTCAGCGAAGGCTTGGGCAAGATTTTAGCCGAAATGCCCCCTGTATTTGCTATTTCAGCGCAAACGGGGACAGGAATTGACGAGTTAAAAAGCTTTTTACTGGCATTTTTGGCAGATGCAGAAAAAGTTAAATTAAAGCTACAGGGACCACAAAATTCATTGCTGGTTTATTTAAATCAATTAGAGAAGCAAAATCAGTCCATACAGTCTAAATTACAGTCTGAAAAAGTTATTTTTGATCGCACTTCTCGACGCATTGAAGAACGACTTGAAGAGTATAATCTTTTATTTGGTATTTTTGGCGATAATATTGACGATTTATTTACCAACCTAATTCAAGAGACGAATAAATTAATTGATAGCAATACTGGCTTTTTAACCGTCCTCAAAAGAAGAATTACCAAAGAAGAGGATTTTGTCGAAGAAAGACTAGCTAAAACAATTAAAGAGGTGCAGCTAGATAAAAATCTGCAAGAGATATTTAAAGAAGCAACATCTACTTTCCTTAAATATCGCGATCGCATTGTCAGAGAAGCTAAAGAAGATCTGTCCACTGCTATCACCGTATCTGAGGGAGATTTAGCATTACCGCCGATTAATACCAATCAGCTAGAAGTCAATGAATTTGCAGCCAGAATTAAAGAAGCAGCCGAAGAAGGACTAGATAGCTTTTGGCGACTGGGCATTACTGCTGCTGCCACAGGGTTTGGCGGGCAACTTCTGTTTAGTGCAGCCTCCGCAGATGTGACGGCATTTTTTATTGCTGGTCTATTTGCCTTGATGAGCTTTAATGCTTTACCTCGCAAACGCAAGCAGGTCAAAGCAGAACTAGAGCAAACCTACCGTAATCTCCAAGAAAATTACACCAACACCTTAAAAGATACCTTAGCAGCAGAGTTAAATAAATGTTTACAGCAGTTTGCTGATGTAATTCGACCGAAGCAGGAAGAGATTGCCCAAAAAATAGCTACCAGCGAATCAATTGCCACTGAAGCAGAGACTATCAAAGCAGAAATCCAGAAGATTACTACCGAAGTCGAACAATTTTCGCTGAGTAATGAGCAAGTGTCTATAACAAATTAGTCTGCTGTGACCGTTGATCAAAAGTATCTAAAGATAAGGCGATCGCTCTAATTATCGTGGGCGATCGCACTTTTCTCACAACTGGCTATAGTATTGGATTATAAGTGTAGTTTTCTGTTTAACAAAGCTAAAAGCTGAACGCGAAGCGTTTTAAGGCGATCGCTACTAAGCAACTTAAGTATAAATTTTAGCAATGTCGGCTAAAGTAGACACCTTAAACCCGTTGCCCACTGCTGCCATTTTCCACTCTTCGTCTTTGCGATAGACTTCAGCGAGAATCATTCCCGTCATGCCTTTATATTCTGTACCAGAAAGATTATAGCGAGCTAATTCTTGATTACTTTGGCGGTTGACCAAACGCACAAAGGCATTATCTACCATACTAAAATCTTGTTTGCGCTGTTCGCATTTATAGATGTTGATGGCGAATACCAAATAAACAATGCTAGAAGGAATTAAAGGTAAATCGATGTTGATCACTTCGTCGTCTCCTTCTCCTGCACCAGTTAGGTTGTCTCCCTGATGTGCGATTGCGCTAGAGCTATGTCTTAAATTACCAAAGTAAACTATATTTTTAACATCGCTCAACTTCTTGTCTGCATCTAAACAAAGTACCGAAGAATCAAGATCAAATTGTTTATTCCCTCCAAAGAAACCGCCAGATTTTGGCGCAACATCCCAACCAAGACCACACATCATTTGCTTGAGGCTGGGGTCTTCTTTGGTAAGAGAAATACGTTGTCCTTTTGTAAGATTGATTGCCATTATTTAATTATTAATTGTGAGTTGTAAGTTTTTAATTATTTATTGATAACGATTTAGCAATGCTTCTAAACCACCTTGATAACCAGCACCTACAGCATTAACGCGCCATTCACCATCCTTGCGATAAAGTTCTGCCATAATGAGGGCAGTTTCTACAGAAAAATCTTCTGAAAGGTCATAACGTACCACTTCTTCTTGATTTTCTGCATTTACGACTCTTACAAAAGCATTTTGCACCTGACCAAAATTCTGTTGACGCTTTTCTGCTTCGTGAATCGTAACGGTCATCACGATTTTATTCACATCTTCAGGAACTTGCTTGAGTTTGACTTTGACTACTTCATCGTCTCCTTCTCCTGCACCAGTTCGATTATCTCCTAAATGCTCTACAGACTTGTTTGCATCAGGACTAGCAAGATTGTTATAAAAAATAAAGTGATTATCAGAAATTAATTTTTCATTACTGTTTACCAAAAAAACTGACGCATCAATATCAAAGTCATTTCCCGTGTCGGTAATATTAGTATCCCAACCCAAGCCCACAAAAACTTCGCTTAAGCCTGGGGCGACTTTTTCTAAAGATATACGCTGTCCTTTACTAAGATTTACTGCCATATTTGGTTGTTAGTTGTTAGTTGTTAGTTATTAGTTGTTTTACAGATAGAAAAGGAAAAAAGACGAAGTAATTTTCTTGTATTTCTTCATCCTTCATTCTTTATTTTTGATATCTTTCTACTAAAGCTTGTAATCCGCCTTCATATCCAGCACCAACGGCATTCATACGCCATTCGCCGTCTTTACGGTACATTTCTGCCATAATTAAGGCTGTTTCCACAGAAAAATCTTCAGTCAAATCGTAGCGGATGATTTCCTCTTCGTTTTCACAGTTTACAATACGTACAAAAGCGTTATTTACCTGACCAAAGTTTTGCTGACGTTTATCCGCTTCATGAATGGTTACAGCGATCGCAACTTTATCAACTTCTGGAGGAACAGTCTTCAGCTTCATATCAATAATTTCATCATCTCCTTCCCCTGCGCCAGTTCGATTATCGCCCCTTTGCTGCACCGACTTTTCTGAGTCTGGACTAGAAAGGTTATTGTAAAAAATGAAGTGTTTATCAGAAATCAGCTTTTCACTACTGTCTAAAAGAAAAATTGACGCATCAATATCAAAATCACCACCAGTGTCAGTCGGATTAATATCCCAGCCTAAGCCGATAAAAATTTCTTTTAGTCCTGGGGAAACTTTTTCTAAGGAGATTCTTTCCCCTTTACTCAAATTAATTGTCATTATTAACCTCTATGATTTCTTGCTCGGTTTTAAATTATGTACAAGCAACAGCTATGTCTCTATCTTAAAAGAATCATTTAGCTAAAGAGGCAATTTATAACTATTTATAACTATTGAAGCTGGATTAGCTGCTGCTGAGTCTATTTTAATCATGGCGATCGCCATGATTAAAATAGCTAACTGATAAATCAGCGATCTCGCCACAGTTAGAAAAGTTTGAGAAGACTAAATAGTGAGGGCTTTAGCTTCAATACGAACTCCTCAGCAAAAAATTGTTTCTTGTAGACATTACAAATCCAAATTCGTGTTCTCGCTCACGTTACTTACTAAGAAACTTAGGACTTAGCCCTAAACCCAACAAACTCCAAAAATCAACCTGGTAGGATGTAGACTGTACACCTCTGACATTAGATTTGAATACTTCTGGCTGTAGATTTTTATCTAAGATAGAGTCCACAACTTCGCTAGCTACACTAGCAGGATTATTAGCAGCACTAAAGGTTACCAAAACTTTGCTGCAATCTAAGCCACCTGAAGTATTAGCGCAAATCAAGGGAATTCCTTTTTCTTCCGTGCCAACAAAGCTGATTTTTGATAAATCGTAACCACTTGCAGAATACTCCTCTAGCTGGGTAGAAACGTTGTCACATAATTGTTGGGGAGTGGCGGAAGATTTAAAGGCGATCGCCTCGCTTTTCCAGTGAAAGATCGGCTGAATGGCTTTGCTATCAACAGCTTGTGCTAGGGTAGTAGGTACTCCTTCAATTACTTTGCAGGAAAATTTGAATTTAGGGGCATCTGATGATTCGGCGATTGCAGGGATGCTGACCAATGACATCACTCCCATTACCATCAACGCCGATAAATATTTAGTTTTCATTTCTTATGGATATTTCTTATAGATAAGCTTCTTTGTGGTTAAAATTCTCTGACCATTGTTGAGTTAAGGTGCTAACATTTTGAATTTTTACTATACTTTGAGCTTAAAACCTCAGCAATCTTATGGTTCTTAACCAAATATCCGAGTTGATTCAAATAAACTGCTATTCAAAATAAAAAGAACACCCTAGAGCAAACTTTTGAGTTTTACCTTGTACTTCAAGTAGTATAAAAAATAAAGTTTGGCTTTGGTAAACTTTAAACAATTAAAATATGAACTTTATATGCTCTTCACATCTATTCTTGTTATAGGGTAAATTATCTGCAAACTGCTTTTACTAAAATTTATCTGTATGTATAAAAAAACAAGCTCTTAATAATTAATATTTAAAACGTAATTTTCTTCTTTGCTCCACTTTTCTCTAGAAAATTAATTTTCACTCCACAATATTTATGACGACAAATCTTTAAGAAAAACTTTAATAAGTCAAATTATATATGGCTTTGATAGTTTTATTTCTCTTTTTTATCTTGGTCGATTTTTAGCGATCGCAAACTATTTAGCATGATGAAATCGGAAAAACCGTGTTTTTTTGTGTGTGTATTTTAAAATATTCTTTAAGAAGCAACAATATTAGTCATCTATTTTTATTAGGAACTTTAATATGTTTGATTTTTTACAATAGCAGAAAATCAATAAGTCCTCTTTGCCGTTGCCAAGCGTGAAGCAACACTAGTAATTAAAACCATCAGTACCAAAATAAATGCTGCACCCCAAGCTAATTCTTGCTGGTTTTTAAAAGGAACGGTCGCAAAGTTATAAACAAGTACCGCCAAAGAAGCAGTAGGTTCAGCTAAACCATTATCCCAATTCGGCCAAAATTGAGTAAACAAGGCGGTAAACAGCAACGGGGCGGTTTCCCCAGCCGCACGAGCGATCGCTAGAGTAACGCCTGTAATAATGGCGGGTATGGCAGCAGGTAAGACTACTTGCAAAACTGTTTGGTATTGATTTGCGCCAATACCTACTGATGCTTGTCGCACTTCTTGGGGAACAAGTTTAAGAGATTCATCAGTGGTGCGGACGATGATTGGCAACATCAAAATCGCCAACGCAAATCCTCCTGCCCAAGCAGAATATGTTCCAAAAGTTAACACAACTGCACTATAGGCAAATACGCCCACAATAATTGAAGGTACGCCACTAAGTACATTCGTCGCAAAGCGAATCCAATCCGCGGCTTTACCCTCATAAAATTCCGAGAGATAAATTGCAGCCATAACTCCTATCGGCACGCTAATTAATGCGCCGATGCCGACCATGATTAACGTACCTAAGATGGCATTTCCAAAACCTCCGCCATCTACCATCGGCGGAGGGGGTAGCTCGGTAAAAGCAGATGCAGAAAGAGAGCTAACTCCTTTAGTGATTAAATAAGTCAGGATGATAAATAAAGGAATTATTGCTAGCAGGGTAAAAAAGCCAGCAATACCACTCATAATCAAGCCAAACAGAGTACGGGGAGAGGAAGGATTTTTTTTGAGACTTACAACGTTAAAATCTGATTTTGAGGTGTCTATGGTCATTATTTTTTTAACTTGTTTTGCTTAATTTCTGACAATCCCTTAAATTCTTTGTAGCCTAGTAACTAATAACTGAGCTAAAACATTTACTACCAAGGTAATAAAAAATAAAATTAAAGCTGCGTACATCAAAGCTGCTACCTGCAAACCACTAGCCTCGGCAAACTGGTTTGCCAAAAGAGACGAAACTGTATTGGAGGGAGCAAAAACCGAAGCATCGACTTTATTAGAGTTACCAATCAACATAGTTACTGCCATTGTCTCTCCTAAAGCTCGACCCAAAGCCAGCATAATTCCGCCGATAATACCCGAAGATGCAGCAGGTAAAATGATTTGTAAAATAGCTTCCCAGCGAGTTGCTCCTAAGCCAACGGCAGCTTGACGCATACCTTGGTCTACATTGATAATTGCATCGCGAGAAATAACAGCAATGGTGGGCAAAATCATCACCGACAAAATTAAAGCAGCAGGTAACATTCCAGGCCCTCTAAGGGGGGTAAAACCTTTGAGAAAGGGAATTAAAACAAAAATCCCCCACAAGCCATAGACAACGCTGGGTACGGCTGCTAATAACTCCACCAGAAAAGCAATAATTCTTTGCACCATAGGGGGCAAATAATCTTCACTCAGAAAAATAGCTACCCCTAAACCAATTGGTACTGAAATCGCCAGGGCGATAAATGAGCTAACCAAAGTGCCGTAAATTGCTGGCCAAACTCCATATTGGCTATTAACAGGATTCCAGCTACTGCTAATCAGAAAGCCTAAGCCAAATTCACTGATTGCAGGCATAGCTTTAATAGCTACTTGAATTGTAATCCAAACTAAAACACCGGCGATCGCAAAAGCTAAAATCTTTGATATCCAATAAAAACTAGTGTCTAAACTTCTTTCAATTCCCGAACGGGGTTCAATTCTCGGCTCATAATTATCATTCATAATTTGATTAAATTGCTTTCTATTCTATTGATGTTGAGGATAATGATTGAAATTAAAATAGCTATCAATAAGTATTCTACTAGTATTTATTTACCTTACCGTTATTAAGGATATGTAAAGAATAAGTTATCTGTTTGCTTCAAATAAAAGCAGTTTTAAAATTACCACTGCCTATTTTTAACAAATAACTCTGTAGCATCTTGTTGGGATAAAGGTTTAGCAAAGAAATAACCTTGTCCATATTCGCAGTTAAAGTCTTGAATGATTTTTCTTTCTGACTCTGTTTCAATACCTTCGGCAATGACATCCATACCCAGTTTGTGAGCCAAAATGACTATGGTATTAACAATTTCTAAATTTTTGACTCCCTGACTCATATTACTGACAAAGGAGCGATCTATTTTGAGAGTATCCGTGGGAAAACGATGGAGATAACTAAAAGAAGAAAACCCTGTACCAAAGTCATCCATGCTAATTTTAATCTTTAATTTTTTTAACTGATTGAGTAAAATAATTGTATTTTCCACATCGTCCATCACCATGCTTTCGGTAATCTCCAGCTTCAAATTAGCTGGATCTAATTCTGTAATGATTAAAGCTTCCTGAATTTGAGCAATCAAGTCAGTTTGAGCAAACTGTCGGCTAGAAAGATTGACGCTCATAACTACTGATTGTGCTTGAGCAAATTCTCTTCGCCATGCCTGCATCTGACTACAGGCTGTTTCTAAAATCCATTTTCCCATAGGCACAATTAAACCTGTTTCTTCGGCGACGGGAATAAAAGCCCCAGGAGAAATAAAACCTCTACTGGGAGATTGCCAGCGCACTAAAGCCTCAAAACCACTGAGCATTCCTGTAGAGAGAGAGATAATGGGCTGATAGTAAAGCTCAAATTCTTGATTAGTAATCGCTTGGTTTAAATCTGCTTCTAATTGCAGTCGCTTTAGTGCCTGTTCGTGCATCTTGGTGGCAAATACTTCATGTCGGCTTTTCCCTGATACCTTAGCCTTATACATGGCGGTATAAGATGCTTGCAATAGTTCTTCTGGTTGAAAATCTTCCCCCAGACGATTGAGAGCTAAACCAATACTGGCAGAGGTAAAGATATCTTGTTGACTGAGTTTAAAAGGAATAGATAATACTTTATTCAATTGATTGGCTGTCTTGATTGCTTCTGTAGTATCTTCGGTAGTTTTAAAAGCGATCGCAAATTCATCAGCCCCGACTCTAGCCAGAATTGCCTTTGAATCCAAATTGTCCTGTAAACGTTGAGCCATTTCGATCAAAATGCGATCGCCCGCCTGGTATCCTAAGCCATCATTAATTAATTTAAAACGGTCTAAATCTAGACAGAAAATCGCAATCAATCCTTTTGATTTAAAGCGATTTCTCTGTTTTAGTTCCTTGAGCTTTTTGGTAAATAAAGTACGGTTGGGTAGTCCCGTCAAAGAGTCATAAAACAGGTTATATAGAGATTTATAGCCTACAACGCTGGCGGTGGTTATCGCTAAGGTAATAGCAGCGGGAACAAAGGGAATCCAACCGTTAAAATAAAAGGTAACTAGGCAAATTCCCCATAAACTGCCTATGCTCACTATACCCACAGTTACAATTGCTAAAGGGTGTCTCAGTCTCCAGGCGATCGCTGCTCCTAATAATGCCCACCCCCAAATCCATATTCCTTCAAGCCATTCAGACCAAAACCAAAATAGAGACCCATGGTCTAAAACTACGTTTAAAATTTGACTGACCATTTGAGCATGAGCTATTACTCCTGCCATAGACCCTTCAGCACCTTTGTAAGGAGTAGGATAAATATCTTTAATGCTAGGGGCGGTAGTACCAATTAAAACGATCTTGTCTTTGATTAAATTAGCTGGAACTTTTCCCGCTAATACTGCCGATAAAGTTACTTTTTGGGCAATATTAGGAGAACGATAGTTAATTAAAGTTTGCCACCCCGCAGTCTCAGATAACTTTAGCTGATAACCACCTGAATTTGCTTTTAAATCAGGAAAAACTGCATTACCGATTTGCAAAAAATCATCATGAACTTGGAATAAAAGATTACGCTCTGCCAAATATTTGAGACTCAAGCGCAAAGAAAAGGCATACATCTTTTTCTCTTCTTTTTTACCCCACTGAACATACATTAGATTACGACGCAGGACATCATCTTCTTCGTCCATAACTATGTCATTAAAACCAATTTGCTCAGGCTTTACCCCTGGAGGTGCAGAAACACTGTTATCACCATTTCCTAATAGTTGAATGGTGACTACATTATCTTTTTGTAATTCTTGTCTCAGTAATTTTGTGCCTGGAGGATAAGCCACTTCTCGATAAAGATCAAAGCCAATTACCTTTGGCTGATGCTGCTGTATATTTTTGAGCAACTGAGCAATTGTTTCATCAGTAATTGGCCAGCTATTTTGTGACTCAATATCTTTATCCGTAATTTCAACTATTAATAATCTTGAATCAATTTCGTTTTTGCTTTTAAAATTGATCATCCAGTCGTAAGCCAATAATTCTAATCCCTGTAACCCACCAAGCTGCCTAACTCCTAATACTATTAATGTAACAAAACCCGTTAATAACAGTAAGGAAAAACTATATGCCCCAATCCAATTCTTAGCTTTTTTAAAATTAAAGTATTTATAAACTATTTTGGCATTATCGTTATTCATTGACTAGTTAATTCCTACATAATCGAGAGTCTAAAGGATAAAATAATATATTATCAATTAAGTAAATTTACTAATAGAAAAGCAAATTTAGTAAAATATTCAGTAAAAACATTTAATTTATTAGCTAAAAAAATGTTGTTTTAAACAAGTATAGTTGAAATTTCCAATTATGGACATTAATTAGCAATCAAGAGTAATATATTTATATATTATCAACTAATTTATTAGTTAATAAATGATGTTAAATATTAAATTTATGCCAAGCAAACTCAATAGATTATTTGGCTTATTAATTACTTTAAATTTATTACAGGTCAGTTTAGTTAATCCAGCTACAGCTGAACAAAAATCAGAAAAAAGCCAGTCCGCCAATTCTAATTATGGTTTACCTACTAATCGTCGAGATGGCGGAAGTAGAGGTGGTGGTGATAATTGTTTGGCAAATGTTAGTAATAACAATTTAATTGCATTAATTCCTAATGAAACCGTAGGAATTAATGCTTCTGCCTCGACTAGACTTTTCTTTTATGTCCCAGAAGTTAGCCAGCAAAAAACTGTTGAGTTTGTGCTGCGCAATGAACAGGATGAATTGATATATGAGGCTTTTTTGACCACTCCAGGAAAAGGGATTATGAGCGTCAAAATTCCTGCTGTAATTAATTCAAATCAACTGGAAACCAATCAAAATTATCATTGGTATCTATCAATGATTTGTAATCCTCAAGAGCGTTCACGCGATGTAGTGGTCGAAGGCTGGCTGCATCAGGAGGAAATTGATCGGGCTGTTAAACAGAAACTTCAATTTGCTACCTCTGTAGAAAAAGCTGAATTATATAATGAACAAGGTTTTTGGTATGATGCCATAGCTACACTAGCTCAGGAGCAAGACTTTAATGCTAAACAATCTGTAGTCAGAAAGAAATGGACAGAATTATTAGGGACGGTTGGTTTAGAGGACTTGGCTTCTGAACCTTTTATTAAAAGTAAAATGATTAAAACATCAGCAAATTCTCGATGAATTAGCGATATTTTTAGATGTAAGATTGTTATTCGATAAACTTAGGAATTGATCGTAAATAGGAATAAAAAAGGACTAGATGCGAGAAAGGACTTCTTGCTCAATAGCCTCAACGGGGCGCAGACTCGCAACGGCTACATGCGGCTAAAGCCTTTGTTGAAGCAGTTGCTCATGGGGAACCCCCCACCGCAAGCGTGGAATATGCTGCTTCGCCAGCAGCATCGAGAAGCATTCCCTTGCTAGGGCAGCGTATATGCGGGGAGTACCCCTTTGTTTTGCGCCTGACGGCGAACGGCACGGATGTGCCATCGTCATGCTTACGCATGACTTTGCCTCCTTTGGAGGCTGTGGGTCTTTTCTCATTTCCGCTTGCAAAGACTGCGCTGCTTTGCTTTTCACGCTTGTCCTCATCAAAGGCGCACTTCCGCATCTAAGATTTTAGCCACATCTAGGCGCAAGGGAACGTGGCATCAAGTCGAGAAAAAGAACTGATTATGTAGCCAGACAATATTTAGAGAGCGTCCTTGATATTTTGCAGTGAAGTTTGAATATTCACAACGATAAAATTTATAAATTTTATCGTTGTGGCTTTGCTAATCGCATTTTCCAGTTTAACCCTTCAGATGACACAACTAAGCCGACAGTTTTCTTTAACTAATGTAGTATGATAAATTAAGTAAAAATACGTAGATTTTTGGTATCTTTTATTTATCAAAAGTTATTTGCTTGTCATAAATTCTCTTATTTCTGAATATTCTGCTTTCAACACCCGATTAAGAAAGAATTTATTCCATTTTTTAATAGATTAATAATGACTAAAACGCCTAGCAACAAAACCAATAACGGCAAAGATAAATTTAGTTCTCAGATATCTAAAACGGGTATTAATTACCAAGCTAATTTAACTGATATTTCTCAGAGTTCTGCTTCATCGAATAAGGAAGAAGATGAACCTACATCAGTTAAAGTCTCTCAATTAGTTGTCTTTAAACCAGCAACAGAAGAGCAAGCTGATTCCCTTACAGAGAATGTTGACAAAAAAGGTGAAATAATCAGGGTTGAGACAAAATCACCAAGTAAAAACCTAGGCAAATCAATCTTTCAAAAGCTAAAAGCTAAAACAGCAGCAATATTGGTAGGTAGTGCGATAATGTTACCTATACTCGCAGTAGGAACTGTAACCTACTATTTTGGTAGCCAAGCTGTCAATAAACAGGCAATCTTAGCAAAACGATCTGATAACATAGATCTGGCTGAAACAGAGTTAGCAAGACAACAAGAACTACTGGCTGCTCTATTAATTGGTACTGGAATAACAGCTTTACTGGCAGGTGCGATCGCTGCTTTGGGGACAAAAAGGCTTTTCGATTCGATGTCTCAAACGTCAAGCTCAGAAATCGCTGAAGAATCTAACACTCAAGTATATAAAGAGTTTATTCATAATTCAAGCCAGTCTGTTTCACAGAAAGATATTCTCAAAACCATTGTAGAAGAGGTACGCAACTATTTGAATTGCGATCGCGCTGTAGTCTATAGCCTCAACCAAGATCAATACGGCGTGATAGTAGCAGAGTCAGTAGCCCTTAATTACACACAAGCGTCAGATAAAACAATAGAAGACCCCTGTTTTGAAGCTCGATATCTGGATAAGTACCGTAATGGCAGAGTCAGAGCAATCGATGATATTTATAAGGCAAAAATGACTCCTTGCCATAGAGAACAGTTAGAAAAGCTAGAGGTAAAAGCCAGTTTAGTTACGCCTATTATCAATGAAAGTAAGCTATTTGGGTTACTTGTAGTTCATCAGTGTGATAAACTACGACATTGGCAGCAAGGGGAAATTGAGTTTTTACGCCAGCTAGCTAAAAAAGCTGGTTTGGCTTTGGAAAACGCTAAGTTATTAGATGATCTGGTTTGTCTCCAAACTCAAGCAGAAAGAGAACGCAAATGGACTAACTACTATACCGATGCCATTGGTTACATTCGCGCCTCAATCAAACAAGAAGATGTCCTAGATATCAGCGTCGAGGAAGTTAAAAGAGTTTTAGAATGCGATCGCGTAGTGGTTTATAGTCTTAATCAAGACAAGTACGGTGTGGTAATCGCCGAATCAGTATCGGCAGGATATCCCAGGGCATTAAATAGAACAATAGAAG
>JBBSPC010000132.1:0-12900 GCA_038259125.1 Chroococcales cyanobacterium
GTAAACTCTGCCCCAAATAAAATAATTTGAGCAGAATAGTATACCCATGCCAAAAAGACAATCAGCGAACCTGCTGCACCATAAGCTGAACCCAAGCTGCCTTTACTAAGATACAAACCCAGCAAATACTTGCCAAACAAAAATAGCAATGCCGTAATTATTGAACCGATAAAAACATCTTTCCAAGCAATTTTTACATCGGGAACATATTTAAACATCAAGCAAAACAAAAAGGTAATCAGCCCAAAAGAGACAATTAAGTCTAGGTTTTCCCAGAGAACCGATGAACCAGGTAGAAAATCTGTCCGATAACGGCTTAGAGTAGCAACAACAGCACTTAAAACTAAAGATAAAATCAATAAAAAACCAATCGCCAGTACCATCAGAAATGATAATAAACGTTTACGCAGAAATAACATAACTCCTTGCCCTGGTTGGGGCTTCACTTTCCAAACTGTATTTAGAGCATCCTGTAGTTGGGCAAAAATACCTGATGCACCGAGTATTAATATTCCAATACTAATTAGAGAAGCAAACCCCCTAATTTTAGGCTGGCTTATATTGTTAAGTGCCTGCAAAATCGGTTTGACTCCATCTTGCCCTACCAAAGCAACTAGCTGATCGGTAATCTCTTTTTGAGCCGTCTGATCTCCAAAAACTGTCCCCGCAATGGCGATCGCAATTACCAGCAAAGGTGAGATCGAAAAAACCGTGTAATAAGCTAAGGCTGCTGCAATAAGAGGTGCTTTATCTGCTTGCCATTCTTTGAAAGTTTCTTGAAACAGTCGCCTAATTTTACGTAAATTCATTGGTTTTAATTTTCATTTACCAAAAGTTGTTGTCGTTATCAAGGTTAATGTAAAGAAAATATCAACTTATAGCTAGTTTTTATCAAGACTTGGTTAATTTACGGTCAGTATTATCACTTAAATAAAAATACGTAATAGCATATGTGTAGATAAAAAAATACAACTAGCTATTTCGTGATCAAATTCCATAATTCACTAAAAACTGTTTATATTAGTGCTTTATTATCTGTATTTTCGCCAGCTACGCCAGCTGCAATTGGTAGCCGTCAAGCTAGCCAAGATTACCTAAGTAGTCACAAGAAATCCTTTGTCGCCACATATAATCTAGATTTTCTTTATAGTCAAGCAATCAAGCACAGACTTGTTGGTTCAAGTATTATTACTCAATTTGCTCCCAAAAACAGTCAAGGAAACAACATAAAACTCAATCAATTAGCGATCGCTCTAGGTTACGATCATTTTAACTGGGTAAATTATGTGGAAAAAGATCCTTATGGCATACGGGATAATAATGGACAACTCTTGACCACTCCCTATAATGATCCACCGATTGGGGGTTATCAATACGACGGGGCAGACAAACTTCCTTTCTACTGGGATTTAGTCAAATGCAATCTTTGTCAACAACGCTATTACTTCCAAGATCCAAATAACTCTGGGGAATTTGCTATAACCTTTCAAGATTCTCCCGCCGATTATCGACTCAAACCAGGGGAAGCCGTTGAGTTTATTACTAACTTGGTAGGGGTCAAAAATTATGACCCACAACAACAGACAGCACAATGGGAAGTTCTTTATACTTTTCGTTGGCAGCTAACCAATACTCGTAGCAATTACAGCCAGGTTTCTCTGATTGATGCTAATGTTAATTTGAGCGATATAGCTCCTTCTCTCTTAACAATGATGCAGCTAGATGGGGCAATATTTCCTGCCTCTGGTTCGGTAGCAAACTTTACGCCCGATTTAAATTAGCGATGAGAAAGGCGCAGAGAGGTCAGAAGATGTCCTAATCTATTATTCGATTGCTATATTTGAGAAAATTATGCAGCCAGCAAAGGTTTGATTTCAGCAACTAAACGCTTGATTACTAAGAACATTAAACCTTGCTTTGCTTCTCTACTTGCCAAGACTATGAGCATGGTTTCTTCTCCACAGCCACTTAAAATGCTATAGCCTGTTTGTCCCTCAACCATGACCCGCTCAACAACACCTCGCGCCAGTTCTTGACCAATTCTTTCACCGAGAGAAAGCATAGCAGCAGACATTGCTGCTGTTCGCTCTTCATCAAAATTGTTGGGTAATACAGAAGTTAATGGTAAACCATCAAGAGTTACTAAAGCTGCACCTTGAAGATCGGGGGTACTGCTAACAAATTTTTCGAGCAACTCTTTAAGGTGAGAAATTTGAATCATAGTAAGTTTTTTATAAATGGTATTATCAAATCTGAATTAGGTTCAGGTAAATCTACCCTAGATTCCGATCTAAACAGACTGGCGATCTGGCTGACAAATAACTTAAGCGAATCTCACAATGCACGTATGTTTTTCTTTGATAGTGGCTTATTATTAGGGATTCAAGCACAAGTAACATAATTAAAGTTTTTAAAGTTGTCTTTAACAATATTGATTATGCTATTAAGATAATACAGCCTTCTGAATGCTACATACAAAAATAATTCAAGAAGAAATTTTATCAAAATTGGTAAAGTATTAAACTTAGGCTTTAGAGTTTTAAAAAAGATTAGAAGGCAAGGACATTAACTCTTCTAATAATACTATTAAGCATTGAACAACCGATTGAGGGTTATCAGCATTTACATTGACTATTGAAGGTCTACTTGACTGCTCGATTAATCCCAAAGCCAAAGCTATATCTTCAGATTCCCAAGCTCCTTTACAGTCTGCATGAGTTATACCGATAATCATGGGAATCTGCGCTCTCTGCTGCATAAAATTGAATATTTTACGCGCAGCATGAAAGTTTTCGGGACGATGAGCATCAATTAACAGAATATAAGCTTGAACTTGATCGATTAAAATTTCCCACATGAAATCAAAGCGAAATTGTCCTGGTGTTCCATAAAGATGTAAAACTTGTCCAGAATCTAAAGTTAGACGACCAAAATCAAAAGCTACGGTTGTAGTAGATTTGAGCAAAGAAGTTTCATTAGTAGCATGACGATCTGTATCAACTATATCTATTTCGCTAATAGTGCGAACAAAGCTAGTTTTACCCGCGCCAACAGGTCCAGTTAGAGCAATTTGTAATCTTTCCATCTACAATTTACTCCTTAAAAAATTAACTAGTTTTTTTAGCAATATTTGACTTACTTTTGGTTTTTTAGCTTGAGGTATTTCTCTCTTGGCGGGGAGAGGAGCTTTGGGTGTATAAATTTCGGTGTTATTCTGAACAGAGATCGCTAGTTCGCTAATGCTCGTGCGTGGAGGAACAAAGCTAGCGATCGCCGAAGAAGATGTTATGCGCGGAGTAGGCTTAAAGTTTGCCAAAGGAATTTCTTCTACTAATCTTGCCATCATCAAGCAAAAAGCAGCTTGACGAATTTCTAATAACGATATACTTTTGGATTGTGCCAATTGTTTTAAAGACATATTACCAAGAGCTATCTGCCAAATTTCTTGTTCTAAATCTGTTAAGCGAAATTTTGGTTGATGAATCAACTGTTGTAGAGCAGAATTTTTCTCAGGCAGCTTTTGGGCAAAACTACTCCAGTTTTTCACCATACGCAAAGCTAATAAATTTACCTGGGATGCCTGCATACTAATTCCTGTCATATCCAACCAAGGCATAGAGGCTGAACTAAGCTTTTGAGGTGGAATTACCTTTAGCTGAAATTGACCAGAATTGAAATTGAACAAGCGATAAACTTGATGTAGCTGTAGCTGAAAAAGTAGTTTAAGTTTTTCTTTCTCTAATACTTTCATTTTGCAAAGATAGTTACCAAAAGGAACTCCTAAAGGACATATCTCTGCCAGTTTTTCAATTACGCGACTACTAAGCCAGCCTCGACTTTCAATAAGTGATACCAGAGGTCGATGATTCAAACTATTATCAACTATAGTAATCAGCTTACCTTTATGAAACCAAAGGTGATAGGTTGCAGATTGATAATCATTAAGATCGAGGGATTGATGATTTAGGGGCGGTTGAATAATTAACTGTCCTGTTTTTGCACCAGAATCAATTAATCGAAATAGTTCGGGCAGAGAAAAAGTTTCTAAAGAACCAGTCATGCTCATTTGATGTAGTCTCCGAACTATTTAGCACCGTATATAAATTTGTTTACTATATATACGTCGCTGCGACCAATTTATGCTTATTTTGAGTATATATACTTGAAGACTTTTTGTAAATCGCTTATTTAGAAACGAATAAAACGAATAAATAGTATAGTCTTTAGACAAAAATATTGTCTATATAAAAGGTTTTCAAATACTTTTGAGCAATTAAATATTCTACCCTAATTATTTAACTGCGTAGCATCAGTTAAATAATTAGAATTAACAAAATCTAGTAATGATTGCCTACTTTGCGGTGATGGACTGCGGTTAAACCGTCGGGGTTAGAAACCCGACCGAGATCGACGTGACTATAAACAATCCAGTGATCGTTACATTCCATCCGACTAGATACTTGACACTCTAGATATGCTAAAGCATCTGTCAAGATAGGTGAACCATTAGCTGCGGTTTGAGTTTTGATTCCTGCAAAACGATCTGCACCTGGCTTAAATCGTTTGAGGAAATGCTTCATCAATGGCTGATATTTGCCTTCTTCGAGGATATTTAAGACAAAGCGATCGCCCACCTGCATCAAGGACTCAATTGCCCGATCTTTGGCTACGGCGATCGTTAATCCAGGTGGTTCAAAGCTAGCTTGAGAAACCCAAGAAGCTAACATAGCACTACTTACATCTCCTTTAGTTGCCGTAATAATGTAAAGTCCACCGCTTAAACGACCAATTGCTTTATCTAAGTCAGAATCGAGGGCTTTCATCTGCTGAATCAGTTCTTTGCGAGTTAGAAGCTGTCCTAAATCTGTTCCCGATTCTTCGCATAGCTGATAGTCAGCCTCAGTAGGAGTATCCTTAAGTTTAATTACGGGGAAAGCTGGTTTTAAACCTGCTTCACGAAACTTAGTTAACATCGGGTCGATGGGTTCATCATCGTCACCATAGGATTCAAACATACCAACTAGCTGCTTTTCTGTGGCTGCTGCTAAGACTGTTCCTAAGTTAGTCGTAATCTCTGCTTGGTTTTTACTATTTAAGGGAGGCATTCCTAAAACAATACCCACAGAACGATTAACTATCTCCTGAATTTCGCTGTTGTCAGCCGATCGCAAATCGACCATTTCCACTTCTACCCCTGTTTTGGTAATTCCTTTGGCGATCGCTTGACTCAGGCGATCGCTATAGCCATAATCAGCAACATAAAATACGGCAACGCTTTTACCTGTCTTAGTCTGTGCCTTACTCCAGGTTCGGTAACGGTCTAATAGTTCCTGAAGGTTGTGACGCAACAGAGGACCATGACCGTTAGCAACAATATTAATTTCACCTAGCTTGTCTATGCGCTTCATCGCCGAAAGCACAGAACGGGCATTAGGACCCATGAGACAATCATAGTAAAAACGATAGTCTTTGGCGATCGCCTTTAAGTTTTCGTCATAGGTAGCATCAGAACAGTAGTGCATCCCAAAAGCATCGCAGGTAAACAAGATACCTGTTTTATGGTCGTAGCTAAAAATAGTGTCGGGCCAGTGTAGGTTAGGCGCGTTAACAAACTCGATTACATGACCTTGACCTAAATCAATTGTGTCCCCGTTTTTAATTATTTGCTGCTTGAAAGGTTGATGAACTAGATCTTCTAAGAACTTAATCGCCATCTTGGATGCCACAACTGTTGCCTGGGGTGCAAGTTCTAAAAAGTCTTTGACTAAACCACTGTGGTCGGGTTCAGTGTGACTAACAATTAGATAATCAATCTCCTTTGGATCGATTAAACCTTTTAATGTATCTAGATATAGCTGACGAAACTTAGCGTGGGAAGTATCAACTAAAGCAGTTTGATCGCCACGAATTAAATAAGAATTATAGGTTGTGCCGTTTTGTAAACCAAATTCAATGTCAAAGCGATCTCGATCCCAGTCTAGAGAACGAATTGCTGTAGTATCAGCAGTTATTGCAGCAGTTTGAATAGTTAACCTTGCTTGGGTTTTAATTGGTGTTGCGACCATAGCCCCTCTTTTAACTTTTATTAAATTTTTTGATTCTTCTTTATTGTGACACGACTTCTAGTTCTGCAATTTTTTAGTTATTTATCAGACTGTTTGATTTTATTGATAGTTGGTCAAAATTTGAATATAATTAGTTTAGCTAAACTTAGCTAAACTAATGTTGATTACCAGATCACTATGAAAATAACTAATATTCATGAAGCTAAATCACAACTATCCAAGCTGATTGAGGCTGCCCTGGCAGGTGAAGAAATTATTATTGCTAAAGCGGGAAAGCCTTTGGTTAAATTAATTCCTTACCACGAACAAGCAGAACCAAGAATGCCTGGCGGTTGGGAAGGCAAAGTATTTATGAGTGACGATTTTGATAAAGAACTTCCAGACGATCTTTTAGCACAATTTACGGGGAAAGAATAATTGTGCAATACCTCCTAGATACTCATGCCTTGATTTGGTGGCTAGCTAATGACTCCACTCTTACTCCCAAGGCTAAGATAGAAATTGCTAATCCAAGTAATTTAGTTTTTGTTTCTGCTGCTTCGACTTGGGAAATTGCCATCAAAAAGTCTATCGGTAAATTAGAATTGCCAGACGATCTAATACAACAAATCAAAGAGAAAAAATTTAAATCCTTACCGATTAATATTGAAGAAACTTTAATAGTCGAAAAGTTACCTCATCATCATCAAGATCCTTTTGACCGTATTTTGATCGCCCAAGCTAAACTACTCAATTTAACTATTATTACTCGCGATCGCCAGTTTAATATTTATGATGTTAATTTACTAAAGTGTTAGATAAATTTGTGAAACATTATGGCGGGACATAGTAAATGGGCAAATATCAAAAGGCAAAAAGCAAGAGTGGATGCCAAAAAGGGCAAAACATTCACTCAACTGTCACGGGCGATTATTGTTGCTGCCCGCAATGGTATAGCCGATCCTGATGGTAATTTTCAGCTTCGCACCGCTATCGATAAAGCCAAAGCTGCGGGAGTTGCTAATGACAGTATAGAGCGATCGCTAGCTAAGGGAGCAGGAACATATCAAGATGATGATGCTACCCTCGAAGAAATACGCTATGAAGGTTATGGTGCAGGCGGTGTGGCTGTGCTAATTGAGGCTCTGACGGATAATCGCAACCGTACTGCTGCCTATCTTCGTTCTGCCTTTACCAAAAATGGCGGTAACTTAGGAGAAACGGGTTGTGTTAGCTGGATGTTCGCTCAAAAAGGAGTAGTTACTCTAGAAGTTGCCGACGAAGAGAAGCTGTTGTCAGCTTCTATTGAAGCAGGGGCAGATACTTACGAAATATACGATAACGATACCCTAGAAGTGTATACAACCGCGACTAACTTAGATAATTTAAATCAGACTTTGCTGCGGTATAATTTTGTGGTCAAAGATATGGAGTTACGCTGGATACCCAATAGTGATATTGAGGTTACCGATGCAGAGCAAGGGCGATCGCTTTTGAAATTAATCGACACTCTAGAGTCATTAGATGACGTGCAAAACGTTACCGCTAATTTTGCTCTGGCTGAAGAATTAATGACTATTTAGAATATGCGATCGTTTATCAATTCTTTACTCAATCATTTCATAGGCTTGAAATTTAACCAGATCTAACCAAGAGTGGAAAACCTTATGGCAAAAGAGATTTGATTGAGCTAGGTAAAGATCGGCTTGTTTTGCTAGTTGTTCTGGAAAGTTAGGATGATTGCTTTGCAGATAGTCCCTACCATTGGCTAGCCAACCTTGTAAAATTGCTCGGTTCACTTCAAAGTGACATTGAAATCCATAAATATTATCGTTAAGACGATAGGCTTGGTTTTGGCAATTATCTCCAGTCATCAACAACTTTGCCTGGTTTGGTAAATCAAAAGTATCAAAGTGCCATTCCATGATGTGAATCGTCTCAGAATCAGATGACAGTGCCGATTTTAACAAAGGATCGTCAGCGATCGCCGTAGGAATTAGACGTAGTGGTGTAAATCCCAGTTCAACAACATCGTGCTGATATACCCGACTGCCAAAGGCTCTGGCAATTAACTGCGCTCCCAAACAAATGCCGAGAATTGGCTTATGCTCTGTCGCAAACAGTTGCACCAGACGAACCACGTCTATTAGGTGAGGATACTGTGCATCATCTTCAGCATTCATCGATCCACCTAAAATAATTAAACCACTATAGGCAGTAGAAATAGGCAGTCTTTCACCAGCTAAGGGAGTCAAAATTTCTAGCGAAACATCGCGATCGCCAATATATTGATTTAAAACACCTAGCGGTGCAGTAGGAGAGTTTTGAATTATTAAAAGCCTGTTAGTCATTAATTACTTTTGTTTAAAATCCACTCTTTGTATTGGCGTGGTGCATTTGTTAAAGCTTTTTTTATTTCTACATTATTCTTGAATTGTACTTGAGATAGATGGGATGTTTCGACATAAAGTTTAACTTTATCTTCTTTAAAGCACCAGGGCAGAATTGTTATCGATTCGTCTTCAGACATAGCGATATAATATTTTTTCCCATCTGGACCATCATTAATTTCTAATTTTCTTTGGTTACTTGGTAGCTTTTGCTGACACAAAATTAAGGACAGGCGATCGCACCATTTCATAAACTGATATGATGATTCTGCCTCTTTTTCACTAATTTCTAGCTCTTTACGCCATTGCTGCTGTAGTTTTTTCTGTTCTTTAAGAAATTTAACCATATCTGCTGATTCGCTGCCTTGATTGAGAAAACAAGTGTGCATTGAGGTCAACAGTGCCACCCAACGTCCGCGATATAAAGACTCTTCAATATGTTTGGCTAGTTTTTCAACGGAAGCTTGTCCTTCAATAGTAAAATCTTTGGGCGCACCAGCCTCAGTTAATAAACTTTTTTCCCATTCTTTTTCTAAATCATCATGATGTGAAATAGCAGCAATGGTATCGGTGATCCGTAGCGGAGCATCTTTCTGCTGCCAATGTGCTGCTATTTGAGCGGCTAATAGGGCATGGGCGCGATGATAAATTATTTCCCAGCCATCGGTTTTCATGTTGACAATCATTACCTTTACTCCCCTAAATTAATATTTTCTTGTACGTATTGTTTAACTATGCTTGTGATTTTGCCTAACACAGTCTCAATAACTTGTCGATCTTTAGTTGTCCATTGACGAGGGTGATTAAATACAGATGGTTGCAAAACCCCCCATAGCTGTCCTTGCTCACAGACATGAGCGTGGATTAATGCTCTATGTCCAAATGCTTCTGCCTCAAAATCTCTATTTACCTGCTGCGGGTTGGCGGTTTCTACGTCCTCTACATAGATAGAAGAGTGACAATTTAAAGCTGCTTGAAACATTGGATCTCTGGCTAATAAATCTGCTGGTTCTTGTTGCCATTTATCCTTGCTGATGTATGGCACTTCTGGATTTCGGCAATAACAAGAAGCAACCTGACCAAAGCGAGTTTTAGGGTCACGAACATAAAGAAAACAGCGATCTGCCTCTAGAGAATTTGCGATCGCCATCATCAGTTTTGATAATGTAATGTTTGCCGAATTTCTAGTATTTAAAATTTTTTGAACGTCGATAGTTGACACAATAATATTAATAAAAGTCCGCTTGGTAAATTTAATTGTTGATAAGTCACAGATTACTCCGCTACGCTCATAAATGCCTGAGATTTACCCAGGCTATGCGGACTCCTAGACGAACGAAGCCTGACGGACGACTGAAATACTAGATACATACTCTAGCATTGCATCCTACTCTGACCGTCGATCATAATTGGTCTTTCAAACTCTAAATTCTTATTATTATCAAAACAAAATATAAATTACCTGAACATCATTCGTTAGTCATAAATTTGCCAAAATTAGGATAATAGTTAAAACAAATTAAAAAAGCGATCGCGCGATCGCTTTAACCATTTAAGATTTAAGTTTAGCTTGATTAATTAGCGATTTATTTAACCTCTACGAATTGTTTGGTCTCGATCTGAACGAGATGAATAATAGTTTTGTCTAGTGCTATTGGTTCTCCTGGTTACTTTTCTTACTGGAGTATATGTTTTTCGTCCCCAAGATACATTAGATTTATTATTTTGCAAATAGGCCTCGATCGCACTTGTACCAGAAATATAAGCCGACTGAGCCAAAGAGATAAAGCCAGTCAAAAGTAAAACACTCATGACCGCAGGATCGGATTTTGCGGACTCGCTGCTTTTGATTTTGTAGCTGGCGTAAATAAACCAAAGAAAAAGTAGAACAGTAAAAACCAGAAAAAGCATTAGCCAAAAAGGACTGTTGGCAAAAGTATACATTGGACCTTTGACCTCTAAAAACTCTTGTGGCGTTTTAAAAGGACTGCTCATTTTGTTGCTCCCTACTTATTACTTATTGATTGTTTGATTAGATATATAGCAATACGCACTTGTCTTAAAATATTTATTACCTATTACTTACGAGCAATTAACTTTTCTGTCCTGTCTTGGTGCGCATATATGCGGAAGTGCGCCTTTGTCTTTCGCCTGACGGCGAACGGCACGGATGTGCCATCGTCATGCGTAAGCATGACTTTGCCTCCTTCGGAGGCTGTGGGTCGCACTGCTAATGTAATTAATGTACTGCGATATTAAATTATGGGTAATTTACAGGACTACTCACTGGAGTTGTATTGTGAGTGTTTAAATTTGGTGATTGCCAAGCTGTATTGTATTCTGGATAGCCTTCTACACCCATGTCGGCTATATCTAAACCTTCAATTTCTTCGGCACGAGAAACCCGCAACAAACCTAATTTTTTCAAGATAAAACTCGTTCCATATCCAGGAATAAAGCCCAAAATAATAATACAAATTAAAGTGGAAATAATCTGACCGATAGGATTGATAACGGGTATTCCTTCAGCTTGAGGATAACCGTAGGCAAAAAATCCTGGTAAGATAGCTCCGAGCATACCGCAAAAACCGTGTACTGCAAATGCTCCCACCGCATCATCAATTCCTGCCTTTTCTATAGCAGCAGCAACTTTAGGTATCATAAAAGCTCCTGAAAACGCCAAAGGAATGACAATCAGAGGATGATATAAATCTAAGCCCCCGCCGACGGTAATAATACCCGCTAAACCACCAGAAATTGTAAAAAAGGGTTCGGATTTACTAGAAATGTAAGCTCCAATAATCCCGGCAGCTAACGCCAAGGTAGTATTGACTCCAATCGAAGATAGAGTCATGGGTGTGCCATAAATGCTTGTCTCTACAGTTTGACCAGGAACAAAGATGACGCAAGCGGCTAAAAAGGCATAGAAGCCGACGAAAATCAGCATCAAACCCAACATAGTTAGAGGCAGATTGTGGGGCAAAATAGCTCTGGGTTTACCATTTTCGTTATATTTGCCTACTCTTGGTCCTAAGTTAATTAAAACTCCTAGAGCAAAAAAGCCAGAAACTCCATGAACTACTGCCGAACAGCCAAAGTCATGATATCCAAAAGATGTTAAAAACCAGCCTTTATAATGCCATCCCCAAGCTGCTGCTACTACCCAGGTAAATGAGCCTAGAACAATAGAAAGAACAACGTAAGCTCCTACTTTAATGCGCTCAATGACCGCACCAGAGAGAATTGATGCGGTGGTCATGGCAAATAGAGCAAAGGCAAAGAAAAACACCCCTGTTAAATTATCGGCGGTATTAGGTCCCATAGCTGCCGACCAAGGATAGGAAGCGTCTGCTAAAGGTTTCAATTCGCCTATTAGTTCGCTCGTCTGGGGGTTAGTCCAGGGAAAGATTATTCCTCCCTCCACAGGAAACAAGGGAAAGGCATTGTAAACCCACCAGCCAAATAGAAAAAAGGAAATCCCGACGCTGGATAAGGTAAGTAAATTCTTGACCATTGTTGCCAGCACGTTTTTACAGCGAGACGCGCCTCCCTCGTAGGCGAGGAAGCCAGCGTGAATAAGGAGCATGAACACAGATGCCCAATAGTAATAGGTTTCTGAGACAAATGTTCCTAAAAATTTTTGTGCTTCAGGGTTCATTTAATTTAAGTTTGGTAATGTTTAAATTCTAGATTTGTTCCCTAAAAGATTTGCAATTGAAAATTAATGTTTGCAGGGAATTTTACTTAATATGACAAGTTTGCAATTTATTACCATTTTCTTTTGTAATCTCAGCTACAAATCAATCAAGTTATTAGGAAAAATTTAAAAAGCTAGTACTAAGTACATGAACAGAAATAAATACAGTTAATTATTACTGACCTCTGACCTCTGACCTCTGACCTCTGACTTCGAGCATCAACATTGAATTTAATTTTGTCCAACTACTTATTAATGGTTAATTAAAAAGTTTTTTATAACTTAAATAGAATTATTCTGCTTATTTATTTGCTGATAAATACGAACGTGAATGAGAGTTAATCTATCTCCGTTGATCGAACTGATGTCGTCAGCACAAGATAAAGTAGCGCAAAACAACACAGTCACCCGATCGAGATCGCGACTTTTGAGCCGTAATTGCACCTTGAGGATCTATACTGGTGTTATAAAAAAAATTAACCGCAGCCCATCCCTTTCTGGGTTCAATACCATAGGATTTGAGTACCTGATTAAAATTTTCGCTACAGCTTGGGTGTTGAGCATAGCTCAAATCTTCGTAATAGCTACTGGTACAGGCAAGAAGCAAGCTGTCATGATAACCACAAGTATCTATAGAATCCATTTGAGATCTTTTGGGCGATCGCGTAGAATCAAGGCAAAGTAGAGAAATTTAAGTAAGCTGGGGCAAGAAATGGGATATTCAAGCGATTTGACAGATAAAGAGTGGAAAATTATTGAGCCGTTGTTA
>JBBSPC010000133.1:0-12764 GCA_038259125.1 Chroococcales cyanobacterium
TACTGAATTGAATAAATTAGATGATTTAGAAAACCAACTGACTTTGTGTAAGGGCGAACGGCCGTTCGCCCCTACATCTCAAATATATTTTTTAACCAACAAACAACAGTATCAAAACGCCGTTAAACAAGCCAAAAAATACATTCAGGCGGGAGATATCTTTCAGGCTAATTTATCCTTGCGTTTTCAAACGGATACTACCGCTGATAGCTTGTCGATTTATCGTCAGCTACAGCAAATAAATCCTTCTCCTTTTGCTAGTTATTGGCGATCGCCCTGGGGAGATATGATTAGCTGTTCTCCTGAAAGATTAGTCTTGCTGGAAGGGAAAAAAGCCCAGACTAGACCCATTGCAGGGACAAGAAGCAGAGGCAAAAATCAAGAAAGCGATCGCGCTTTGGCAGCAGAATTACTCAGTAATACCAAAGAACAAGCAGAACATATCATGCTGGTTGACTTAGAACGCAATGATCTTGGTAGAGTCTGTCAATGGGGTTCAGTGGAAGCAGATGAATTATTAGTAGTAGAACGCTATAGCCACGTAATGCACTTGGTAAGCAATATCAAAGGAATTTTGCAGCCTAATTATGACTCCATAGACTTAATTCGGGGCGTATTTCCAGGGGGAACAATTACAGGTTGTCCTAAAGTACGCTGTATGGAGATCATTGAAGAATTAGAACCAGTGCGTCGCAGTCTATTTTATGGTTCTTGTGGCTATCTCGACCATAGAGGTAATTTAGACCTAAATATTCTCATCCGTACTTTGCTATACGTCAAAACTGCTAATCCCGATCTAGCTCAAGTATATGGACAAGTTGGGGCGGGCATTGTTGCCGATAGCAATCCAGAACGAGAATGGTACGAGTCTTTAAACAAAGCCGAAGCACAGATAGCTGCTTTACAGTTGATCAATGACCAATGATCATTGATTCTCAGGTAAGTCTCTTTCAGTTTTTAGCCATCTGCTTTGAGGTTTAACTAAGAATTTTAAATAAATAGGAATTTTGCCCAAGATATAAAAGGGAATCGCAATTAAATTTTTGAGAGGCAAATCAGAACGACCAAATTTAACCCAGGCGAGTAATACTCCCGTCATCAAAAACCCTCCCGCGATGCTGACAAGGATTGCAGGAGTAGTGGAAATTCCCCCAACAATGGCTGCTAACCAGGTAATAATCATGCTCACCATCCAAGCCATTACCAATAAGGAAAGAGGTGGAACAGAGATATCTAAAGCTAATCCTAAAGCTGCAAAATTACCTGTTTTCAAGAAGGCTTTGAGGAGTCGAGGAACTTCTACTAAAATCATTTCTAAGTGTCCGTGTTCCCAACGCGATCGCTGGCTTGCAGCATCTTTGTCTTTCATCAGGCGACCAACCACAAAAGCATTCTCACAGAATACAGGAGTAGAACCAGCTAAAGCTAAGTCCACCGTTAGCTGCATATCATCAGTAGTTTTGCTTCCTGCTAAAGAAACCTCATTAATTAATGACCAAGGAAAAGCCATACCCGAACCTGTGAGTAAACAGTGCCAGCCAAGACGATTTAAACCTAATAATCTAACTAGGTTTTTTACCTTAATTGAAAACATAGAAATATTATCTTTGAGGCTAGGATCTTCTGGCTGTTTCATCAGATAGGTAGATTGTACTGGTCTACCTGTGGCGATCGCTTTACAGGTAATATTTTTGATAGTATTGGGTTCGATAATGCAGTCCCCGTCTAAAATGACTAATACTTCAGGAGGATTATCTTTGATTTGCTGCATGGCATAATCTAACGCATATCCTTTACCGCGATCGGTTAGATGCTCCCTTTCTAATACTCTGACTCCTGTTGCTCTAGCTAATTGTGCCGTATTATCATGGCAATTGTCGGCAATGACAATAACTCGATCCTGTTCTGTAATTTGTTGCAGTAATACCTCTAATACTTCTTTAATTTGTTCGGCTTCGTTATGAGCAGGAATTAAAACCGTTGTTTTTGGTCGTTCTAATTCTGGATTGGCTAAGTTTGAATCAGATGAGTCAGAAAAAAAAGCAGCCAAGCATTCTATAAAAAAAATTAGACAGGGAATGATTAAAATTCCGCCTGTCAATAGCAAAACGATATTAATAATATTTAGAAGATTCATTTTAATAATTATTTATAACCCAATAATTTTAAACGCCTATCAATTAGCAATACCATGTTAACCTCTAACCCTTTGTAATGTTGTAAATCACTTTTTAAAACAGCTTTATATTGACGATAGGTGTCTTGTGAAAACCGTGTTAAGTTTGGTGAGATAGGTCATATAGGTTTAGCAATTAACTATATCTATTAAGATCAATGCTTGTTTTTTGTGGTGTAATTAGATTTCTTGCCAGTTTAGTTAATATATTGTCCCCCTAAACTAGCTTTTATAACTTGCAGGATGAAAAAGTATGCTTATTTCTATTTGTGTTATTACTTTCAAACGCCCTGAAGGATTAAAACGTCTTTTAGAAAGCGTCAATCGGTTAACATTTGCAACCATAGAAGCTCCAGAAATTGAGGTGATTGTGGTAGATAATGATACTTATGGTCTGGCAGAAAAAGTTTGCAGCGAAATAAAACCAAATTTTAAGTGGTCATTAAAAACAGATGTGCAACCACAGCGAGGAATTACCTACGCTCGTAACAAATCGGTCAACCTGGCTTCAAAAGAAGCAGACTTTATCGCCATTATTGATGATGATGAAGTAACAGAGCCATCTTGGCTGGAAAAATTATTGTTAATACAGCAGAAATATGACGCAGATGTAGTCACCGGTCCTGTTGTACCTCACTTTCAAGATAGCGATGTTCCTGACTGGATAATAAAGGGAGGCTTTTTTGATACTCCTCGCTACACAACTGGAGAACAGCGTCATGTTGCCTTTACCAATAATGTCATGATTCGCGGTGAAATTATTCGTCAGCAAGAGCAGGTTTTTGACGATCGCTTTGCGATTACGGGAGGGGAAGATTCTCACTTTTTTCTTACCCTTAATAAAGCAGGATACAAAATCGTCTGGGCAGATGAAGCGGTGGTTTATGACTGGATTCCCTCATCACGTACTAACTCAAAATGGATTTTAAATAGAGGTTATCGTACCTGGGGGAGTCATAGTCGATTGGAGCAAGAACTATATCCTTCATTGTGGCTACAATTCATTAGAGCCTTGAAAGGATTAGCATTGATCTTGATTGGGATCATTAAATTGATTCCTGCCTTTTTGGTGGGTAAACAGGCGATTGTTAATGCATTACTCTATATTTATCGTGGTGCAGGTACTTTTGCAGGTTTGTTAGGAATTGATTATCAAGAATATAAAACAGTTCATACTGATTTGGGAGTTAGTAAATAGTATCCTTCAATAGAAACCGCAACAGATTAAGAATACTATTCGTCATATCCGTGATTTAGTATCGATGAACTTGCGCTGCCAAAAAGTAAGATTTTTGGCAACCATACTAGCTATTTTTTGCTTGCTGCATCAGCTTGACAAAATTAGCAAATAAATAATCTGCATCGTGAGGACCAGGACTAGCTTCAGGATGATATTGTACTGAAAAGAAAGGTAAGGTTTTATGACGCAATCCCGCTACAGTTCTATCGTTGAGATTAAGATGAGTTATTTCTACATCTGCCCCTAAAGATTTTTCAGCGATCGCAAAACCGTGATTTTGACTAGTAATCTCAATCTGTTGTTCTTTCAAGCCTGCGGGCTGATTTAAGCCGCGATGTCCAAACTTGAGCTTAAATGTCTCGCCCCCCAAAGATAAGCCCAAAATTTGATGACCCATACAAATCCCAAAGGTTGGCTTGTTCGCTTTTAATAGCTCTTTAGTAATAGCTATGCCCTCAGTAACAGCAGCAGGATCGCCAGGGCCATTCGAGAGAAAAATACCATCAGGATTATGAGCCAGTATCTCCTCACTAGGAGTATTGGCAGGAACAACAATTACTTTACAGCCATAGCTTGCTAAACGGCGCAGAATATTGCGCTTAATCCCAAAGTCAATTGCCACCACTGTCAACCGTTCCCCGCCTTTGCAAGGCGGGGCTTTTCGAGACCCCCTAAAGGGTTCAACAGTTCCTTCAACGGAGGGAACCTCCGCAACGGACTGTCTCACCGCGTCGCCGTCAGGCGCAAGGGAATGCTCGAATTGCGGTTGACCGCCTTCCGCGGTCAAAGAATTGTTTTTATTTATAGCAGGGGCAAACTCCCAATTCGTATCAGTTTCTTCAGACCACTGGTAGACTTCTGGAGTAGTTACTTCTTGGACTAAATTTAAGCCAATCATATCGGGTGCTTGGCGGATTAAATTTAACAACTTTTCTGGGTCAAGAATTTCTGTGGAAATTCCCCCGTTAATCGCGCCATAATCTCGTAATTTACGCGTTAAAGAGCGGGTGTCAATGCCATAAATACCAGGAATATGCTTCTGTTTAAGATAGTCAGGTAAAGACTGAGTAGAACGCCAATTGCTAGGACGATAAGTGATATTTCGGGCAATTACTGCTTTTGCCTGCACAATACTAGATTCTTCATCAGCAGAATTAACTCCTGTGTTTCCTAGTTCAGGATAGGTAAAAGTAATAATTTGACCAGAGTAGCTAGGATCGGTCAAAACTTCTTGATATCCCGTCATTCCTGTATTAAAAACTACTTCTCCTACCGCAGTTGTCTCGGCACCAAAAGACCAGCCATGATAAGCAGTTCCATCGGCGAGAACCAGTAAAGCTGGTTTGGTATTTGGTTTGAGCATATTGACCATTGATTTACGAGCTTGACTAAATTACTGTAACCACAAAATAATCTAGCAGTTATCGGTAAAGATAAGATGGACTATTTCTTTGATTTACTCAGGCTTTTAAAATCTTTACTGTAGTCATGGTTACTAAGACCTGCCCAACAAGATAAACTGTTCAGATAGGTAGATGACATAGTTAGAGAGATTTAACTTAGTCTTTCTATAATAGATATTGACATCACAGCCAAACTAGCGCGAATTTGATTAAGAAAGCATGAGTCCTAGAAAACTAACCGAAGACGATAAGCAAGAAATTCTTCAGCTATATCGTAACTCCCAGGCAACCACCTCAACTTTGGCAAATAACTATGAGGTAAGCAGTTCGACAATTAGTCGCTTTCTTAAAAACAAACTATCCACCTCAGAATATGAAGATTTAATTCAGCAAAAACGTTTAGCACGTACCCCTAGAGGTGAAAAATCCTCTGAAAAAGAGCCAAAAATTAAGACAAAATCTCCTAAAATCAAGCCAGATAAGTCTAAAAAGGCTGCTACTGTTGAAGTCTTAACTCCTACAGTGACAGAAGAAGAAACTGTCAAGCCTAAAACTGAATCAAAACCATCTGTTCGTCGCCGTCGCCGTTCTAACATTACCGAAGAACCTATAGTTGCTGAGATTGTTCCGACACAGCCTGAAATCAATCAGCCTGAAGAATTGGTAGAAGACCAGACAAGCAACTCAGAGAAACCCTTGACAGACAAACAACCTAATAAATTAATAATTGATAAACAGCCTCGTGGCATCACCAAAAACTCAAGCAAAGACACTGAGGAATCAGCCTCTTATAAAAGCAATAGTTTAATTCTCAAAGCCGATCGAGTCGATCTTGAAGATGAGGACGATGACGATGACGATAATGGAGTAGACATCATTACTCTCAAAGAAATGCTGGGAGAAGACCTAGAAGATATCAATGATGATAACGATGATGATGATGATGATGATGATGATGATGATGATGATTGGGAAGACGATAACGAAGAGGAGATAACTTATCCCAGCAAGAGTTCAAATTTAAGTGACGTTCAGATTTTGCCTCTTTCTCAAGCCTCTTTTCCTAGAACTTGCTATTTAGTTATCGATCGTTCAGCGGAGTTGATTGTCAAGCCTTTAGCCGATTTTGCGGATTTGGGTGCAATTCCTCAAGCAGAAGTTAGGGAAACGACTTTGCCTGTATTTGATAATCATCGTATTGCTAAGCGTTTTTCTCATCGTCGTGAGCGAGTAATCAAAGTTCCTGATGGGCGTATGCTGCAAAAAACTTCCCATTATCTTCAAGATAAGGGTATTACTCGATTACTGATTGATGGTCAGATTTATTCTTTATCTAACTAATTAGGATCCTAACTGCTTTACTATTAAGCTATATGGATAAAACTGCAATCGAAGCAACGAAAAAACTACAATTATTTACAAAGCTTCTGATGAGATTAACGTAATGATAGTTATGATTGCAGACCAGCAAATTTTATCAGCTAAACAGGTTTGTAAAAGTTGTTTAATGGCAGATAATAGCGGTTTACCTCGTTGGTATAGTGGTCAGCTAGGTTGTGGAAAAGCTTTAGCAAAATCTACTCCAAGACAAGCCACAGTTTATGAATGTCAAATGGGGTTCAATGTTACTTTGATCGATTGATTGGCAAGCTTTGGCTTGTCCAAATAATTTGCTGCATAGATTTACCGTCTACCAAAATGATTTTGCCAGAGTCTAATTTTTGCCGAAGCCGATCAAGAAGAGGATATTCAATAAGCTGTAATTGAATAAAAACTTACTTGCGATCTAAAAATTTTAAAACGCTCAGGCTAACTAATAACCACAAATAGCCAAAAAGATAGCCTCCTAAAACATCTGTCGCCCAATGAGCTTTGATATAGATACTGCTAAAGCCGATTAATAAGACGATTATGGTGGCAAAAATATAAATATATTTGGTTGATTTAGGGTATTGTGCAGCTAACAAAAAAGCCAGGTAAAAGTAAAGAACCAAATTTCCTGCTGCATGACCACTAGGAAAACTATCTTTACCTAAATCGTTTACTAATCTAGGTTTTGGAGGACGAGAACGCCCAAAAATAGGTTTTAGGATTTCATCAACCAGTATTAAAATACCCAGCGTAGCAAATGCTAGAGCTTTGGCTTCTTGCCAATATCGTTTACGAATCAAAAATATTAGGACAGCCAACACTAAAGATCCAGTAATATAAGTGTTACCAATGTTGTAAACACCTATAAAAAACAGATCTAATAATACTCGCCTTTGAGCCTGCAATATTGGCAATATTTGCGAGTCGAATTGAGGATAATTGTGAGTAAATATTTGATAGCAAAAATGTGCGAAAGGAATAGTGCAAAGTAAAATAAAAACAAGATTTGCTTTGCTAATTTTGTACGAACTTTTCATCTCGTTAAAGTCTAATTGCAGAAATCTTTCTGTCGAAGGTTAAAATTTCAACAGTTTGTTTAAAAAACCAATATTTTTTTTGACATCTTCCCCTAAACAAACAGCCAGATTACATTCAGTCTATTCTAGACTTTTTGCTGCCAAAATTAACCAGCTTTTAACCTTTCCTTGACTAATTTCTCAAAAACATGGGCAGATATATCTTACCTGAGTTAAGTCCGTCAGTTTCGCTCCCGCCTAATATTCAAATAATTACGCCAACAAAAGCGATCGCCCGACATACTCGCCAGCTTATTCCATCTACTTGCCAATCTCATTACAGCTTAGAATGTCTGGCGCAAAATATCGTCCGTCGTCAGGGATGGGGAATTGCTTCTACTCTATTAAGCCGTCGTTTACTGCAAAATGCGGTCACCAAAGTAATTAAAACCCAAGATACTGAAGGTACGGCTAAAGCTTATTTATCAACTATCAAAGATCTATTTCGTAGTGGTATAAATTTAGCTCAGTTGCAGCAAAATTCTGACCTCAAAATGCAGCAATTGGCAAATATGGCGATCGCCTATCAAAAACTGTTAAGACAGAGAAATAAGCTCGACAGTGCCGAACTATATTGGCAGGGTGCAGCCCAAGTTGTTTATCAAAAAGTTTATTTATTTTATGGCTATTTTGCCCCGAATAAAGCTGAACTGGCTTTGATAAATGCGATCGCCACTCAGGATAGTATATTAGTGTTGCCCATAGATGATTTGTTGACTCAAAACCAATGGGCATTAAACAGGCTAAAAGCTCAAGGGTGGTCTCAAAAAAACCAAATAGAGCAGCATTCGAGAATTAATCAACGGTTACAGCAGTGTTTCAAGCAAACAGGACAATTGCCAGCAGAAGTTAGCCTTCAGGTTTTTCCTAATTTGCCAGAGGAAGTAAGAGGCGTATTAACTCAGGTCAAGATTTTACTGACTCAAGGGGTCAAAGCCAAAGATATTGTTTTAGTAACTAGAGACGAAAAACTATACGGCGAGACTTTAATCGATATTGCCTGGGAATATAGTATTCCTGTGCGGGTAGGTTATGAAATTCCCCTAGAACAAACTCGCATGGGTGCATGGCTAAAACTATTGCTAGAGGTAATTAGGGACGACTTTTCTTTTGAAGCAACGGCTAAATTACTGTTTCATCCTTTAGCTAAATATATGTCTGCTGAAATTTGGGCAGAAGCTAGACATTTACATCCCCATGGGGTCGATGCTTGGCAAAATTTAGGCGTAGACTTGAGCTTGTTAAAGCTGCTAGAACACAATAGCTATAGTCGCTCAAGTTGGATTAAATATTTGCAAGATATCTTAGCTGCCTGGGATGTTTTGGAAAAAGGAAAATGCTGGGCAAAAGAAGTTGCAGCCTTTTATCGTTTTCAGGAAGCTTTAGCAGAATTAGCTAATCCAGAGGAGCAAAAATTAAGTAAACAAGCTTTTATTCAGGAAATCAATGAAATATTAGCTTTATTGACCGTTCCTGCTCAACCAGGTATGGGGGGAATTGAATTATACAATCCCACTTCTTTACTAGGTACTAACTATCCCTATGTATTTGTTTTGGGTAGTGCAGAAGGAATTTTGCCGACAGCAATTTGTGATGATCCAATCTTAGATTTTCATAGTCGCAAGCAGCTAGCCAGACAAAACCTAGAAATTGAAACCGCCATAGATATCGCCCAAAGAGAAACCTTTTATTTTTATTGTCTGCTAGGTATTCCCACTCACAGTATTGTCTTTTCTTATCCTGAATTAATCGATCGCAGTTTAGCTTTACCTAGTCCTTATCTAACTCGCCTGGGATTAAAAGTTACTTCCCCAAACACCCCGCCTCTTGCTAGTGTAGAACTAGCTCGACAATCATATCTACGTCAACCGAGTCTGTTGGATCAGCCAACAGGTGCATCATTGCTCTTGCCCCAGATAATTAAAGCTTGGCAGGTAGAGGCACATCGAGAGACGGGGGATACACCCAATGAATACGAGGGAATGCTGGGGATTAAAATTGATCCTCAAAGCAATGTTTTTAGTGCTTCTCAGCTAACTCAGTTAGGTCAATGCCCCTTTAAATGGTTTAGTGCGCGGTTGCTCAAGCTCAAAGAATTAACCGAAGCTGAATTAGATCTTGGTGCTGCTGTGCGAGGCAACCTATATCATCGCTGTTTGGAATTGTCTTTAGAACAGATCAAAACCGCTAGCGATCTAGCTAAATTCAACCAGGAACAATTAGCAAAAGCTTTTACCAAAGCAGAAGCAGAATTAAACTTAACTCAACTACCAGGATGGTCAGTCCAACGCCAAGAACATTTAAACTTACTGGCACTTAATTTAGCTACGGCTGAATTTCTTCCTGCTCAAAGGGAAGTCATCGCCAGAGAAACCAAATTTTCTACCCAATGGTATGGCTTAAACATTAAAGGACAAGTAGATAGAATCGATCGCACTACTACAGGATTAACGGTAATTGATTACAAAACTAGCGGGGTAGTTCCTGCGGGGGTAAAAGATGCCACGGGAAAAGCCAATCTCGATATCCAGCTAGCAGTATATCAAGATGCGATTGCCAAAAAATATCCTGGTGAAGCTATAGATGGCGCAGCATACTACTCTGTCACTAAGCAAAAAACTATTAGTCGTCCCCAAAAAGATGCTGAATCACTAGCTACTTTTGCCGAACAGGTAAAAGCTCATTTAGAACAGGGACATTATCCCGTCGCCCCTGACCTAGATTGTAAAGCCTGTCGCTATTGTGACTATGATTTGGTTTGTCGTCAGGGTAGTAGACAAAGTTATAGGAGCGAATAAAGTCATGGAGTTTTATTTTAGGAACTAGCTTTTTTTCGCAGGGGAAATTGATTAAATTGATTACCAATAAGCTGATTTAACTTGCTAAACTTTCTGCTACCTAAAAGCCATAAAAATCTTCTAATCTTGGCATTGAGAACACAAAAGTAGCTATTTTTGACAATATAAGGTTGTTGTCCATGCCATTTTGTACCAGCATACTTTTTAATTTTGGTAAAGATTGCCGATCTAGGTGGGGAGTTTTTCTTCAATCTCCATTCTGGCTCTAAAATTAAAAATTGTTTTAAAACTAAACCAGTCCATAGCTGAGTATCGTCAATAATCATTTTTCCTCCTACCTTCAATTTTCGGTACGTATAATACCAATCAATAAATGGAATAGGAAACGCATGAGAACCATCAATTAAAATCAAATCTAGCTCATTAGCATTTAAAAACGGTAAAATTTTTTCTGAGACATCTATTTTAAAATCGATTTTATCAGTATTTATCTGGTGTTTTTGGCAATATTTTTTGATGCGATCGACCTGTTCACGACATGGACTAATACAAGTATGATGGGAAGATTTAAGAGCAAAAAGAATTGTACTAATTCCTGTACCCGTCTCCAAAGTTACAGAATCTTCATTGACATTTTCATTGATGTAGTGAAGAACTTCGTCAGATAATTGCCAGGAGGTAAGTTGACCTGAACTTTCTTCGTGGATCAAAGGAGGATTTTCTAATAGATTCTGTAATTTTTTCATGTTGATTACTAGCTATAGATTATTAGTTATGATGATCCTAATAATTGTATGAGACATTAATAAAAGTATATTAGCGTTTAATATAAAAGGTTAAAATTAGTGAAAATACCTAAGTTTATCCGTAAGCAGCTTTATTTTTGATAAAACAAGAATTACTTTTTAACCCGAACTCAGGTTCAGTTAGATTTTCACTGACTGCACTTTAATAAACTTAGCCAGATTACCCACAACAGATGTTAATTGTTAGAGTAATACAGCCTAAACTTATTGAGATAAATTATTAAGCTAATGATGAATTTAACTCAGGAACTAGCAAACGGTGTAGCTCAAATGTTTCCTGATGCTATTTTCTATAAACAAACTGCCGAAAAAGTAGTTGCTTTAACTATTGATGATGCGCCTTGTTTTCAGGATCGAGAAGATTTTGGTACTAAACTGATTTTAAAGGCGATCGCAACGCACAATCAGCAATATAGTCATCTAGAACCAGCTAGAGCCACCTTTTTTATCATTAGCAGTCATTTGTGTCCAGATTCGCCAATTGTCCCCGAAATCATCGCTAATGGTCATGAAATAGGCAATCATGGTGTTATTGACGAGACTCATGCGTGGTTGACTCCCCAACAGTTTGAACAACAGTTAAAAGAGGCTCATGAAAAATTATTAGAGCTTACAGGGAATAATGAGGTTCGCTGGTATCGCCCTGGAAGAGGCTTGTATAATCAAAAAATGCTCCAGGCGATCGCCAATTTGACGGCAGCAGAAAACTACGATCTTAGGCTAGTGCTGGCTTCGATGATTCCTTTTGATACCTTCGATTTTGCTAATAATCCTTGGTTAACAGCAATATATACCAGACAGATGATTTTTCCTGGGGCAATTTTAGTCTTTCATGCCAATTCGTTAAAAGTAGCCCGAAATACGGCGATCGCTCTAGAGACTATTTTAAAAGATTTAAGAGAAAGAGATTACCGTATTGTCACCGTCAGCGAACTGTTAAAAGAAGGTTAAATTAGCTTTTGCTGGCAAGTATAAATCTTTAGACAGAAGCGATCGCATCTGTATTTAGCTTAGTTTCTAACTAGAGCAACTATATTTATCAACTACATGACTTATACAGACACAAAAGAGCAACCTCTAACTATTGAGGGAATAGAAGAACCAGCTATTGTTAATTACTTTGCAACTATCAATAGAGAAGAGTTTGAATTAACTGCTGAACTATTTGCAGAAGCAGGAGAACTATTGGCACCTTTTGAAAAGCCTATCATTGGTAGAAGTGCGATCGCATCTTATCTAACTAAAGAAGCCAAAGGAATGCAGCTACTTCCAAAACAAGGAGGAAAAACAACTAAAGATGAGCTAGAACAAATAAAGGTAAGGGGAAAAGTCAAGACGCCTTTCTTTAGCGTTAATGTAGCCTGGCACTTTAGCTTAAATACTCAGCAGCAAATTACTCAAGTACAGATCAAGTTATTAGCATCACCACAAGAATTACTAGGTTTACAGGCAAAAAAGCAAGACAAGTAACATTGACGTTGCTTAATAGAGTCTAAAATTTCAATTTACTATTTTTTTCGCTTACTTTTAGAAATTTTATAGCTATTGAACGTTACCACATCTATCTGTGGTTGAAGCTTATTTTAAATGTTTATCTGTCTTTATACAGTTACTTTTAAACGTAAAAATATATAGCTTAGTTATTAACAGCTTTGTACTTTTGCAAATAACCAAAGCTCTTAAAAATATAATATTGGAGACAAATAAATAATATGGCTACAGCAGCTTCAGATCAAAACGTCACCCAAGCATTAAACAGCTACAGTAATTTATCTACAGATGAAAAATTAGCTTTACTCTGGTATGTTTATACTAAAATGGGGGAATCTGTAACCCCCGCAGCACCAGGAGCAGCAGCAGACGAGATTGCTGAAGGATTGTTCAATCAAGTTAA
>JBBSPC010000134.1:0-12590 GCA_038259125.1 Chroococcales cyanobacterium
TCATCTACAAGGACAAAAACTATGACTAATAGGCTTTCAAAGTCTATGCTATTCATGAGGAAAGATATTTAGATGGACAGCTTGATAACTTTCATCTTCTGTCTTTTCCTCCTTTTTTCCTAATTCACACTAGGCGTAAAATAGTTATTACATACTTGATTCTTTTTAATTATTGATGCGATCGCCGAAGCTGACTGACCATCTTTGATTTTTCCTTTTGACATTTGCTGGTTTTAATGCAATATGTCTTAAAGAAAATCAAGGAGTTATGATCCCGTTACTATTGATTTGAGTTTAAGCGATCGCTACTTTTGCCAGAGGTCTATTATATTGGTGGGATAGATTCTTAAGAAATTGCTAATTTAGAATGGTGGAAAACTTGTTGTCGAATATTAGAATTGTCCTGGTTGAACCTGCGGGAGAGTTAAATGTGGGTTCAATTGCCAGAATTATGAAAAACATGGGTTTGACTAAACTGGTGTTGGTTAATCCTCAATGCGATCGCCATTCTGAAGACGCAAGAAGAATGGCGGTACACGCGGTAGATATCTTAGAAAATGCGACTATTGTAGATAGTTTGCCCCTTGCCTTGACTGGTTGCCAAAGAGCGATCGCCACTACCGTTCGTTCTCGTAGTGTACCAATTAAGCTAGAACCTGCCCCTAAAGCACTTCCTTGGCTACTAACACCTAATGTACAGTCTGCTTTACTCTTCGGTGCAGAAGAAAGAGGCTTAAGTAACGATGAATTGAAATATGCCCAAAGGTTTATTGCAATTCAGTCCAATCCTGATTATCCTTCCCTAAACTTAGCTCAAGCAGTAGCCATTTGTAGTTATGAACTGTATCAAACTTGGCTAAAGCTTAGTCATAGCCCTGAAGAAGCAGCATTTGCTGACCAATCTCAAGCCATAGCCGAATCAACTTCCAGCCATGCACCAATAGATGTACTAGAAGGTTATTATCAACATTTTGAATCAGTGTTGCTAGAAATTGGTTATTTACAGCCCCACACCGCCCCCGTGAAAATGGAGAAATTTCGCCGTTTATATAATAAAGCCAATTTGCAATCAGAAGAAGTGGCAATGCTTAGGGGTATTTTGCGTCAGGTTCGTTGGGCAATTAAAAATCAATCTGAATAATTGACGTTGCTCATTATTCACACCAATATTGATATACTCTATACACGCAAAAATCAGTAATTCTATCAGTGTAATTTGCTTCAGAAACATTACATACTATTTCTTGACCGCAGATTATAATTGTTTATCATTCAAAGCGCGGAATATCTAGCTATAAGAGTTAGGATTAAGCAAAATTGAAAAATGGTGAGCCATTATATTAACTGTTTTTGGCTGATGAACTCTTCTCAGCTAGTTAATAATACATGAGAACTGATATGAACTTCTCATAATCTGGCTAAAGTCAGCGGTCATTTTGTAGTTGTTTCCCAAGGAGTTAAGAGTGAATCGCAAAGGCAAAAAGTTTCCTCTTGCCAGAGTACAAGCCAGTAAATCTAACTTAAAACAACCAGAAAAATCAGTCAAACCTACAAAGCAAACAAAGCCGAAATCTAAAGGAGTTGCTGCCAAAAATTCCCGACTCAAAAATAAGTTAGAAGCTTCAAAAAATAATCTTTCGTCTAATAGCCCTGGCAAAAATAAACGCTTTGGGCAGCAAAAATCGCGATCGCCTCTGTGGATTGCTGTTTATGCAGTAGCTATCACCGTCGGAGTGAGTACAATCTTGGGAACAACTATTTCTTTAGCCAACTCTTTTCAGGATTCTGTTGCTGCTAATAATTCGCCTACTGCCAGTAAAGTATCAGTCAATTCTCAAAACAAAGTTAAGTTAGAAAAGTTATTTGCGATCGCCTCTTTAGGTAAAGAAATAAGCCCTCTCAAGCTAAAGCTAGAGAATTTGGCACAACAATATCCTGAGTTAAAACCTGAATTTTTTTTAGTCGATCTTGATACCAAAGGATTTGTCAGTATCGAGGGGGACAAGAGCATTTCTTCAGCTAGTACGATTAAGCTGCCTATTGTAGTTGCTTTCTTACAAGATGTTGACCAGGGAAAAATTGGCTTAGAAGAACAGTTAACCATGACCAAAGATGTAATTGGCGACGGCTCTGGAAATATGCGCTATGAAAAACTTGGTAGTAAGTTTTCTGCTTTAGAAACCGTTAATAAAATGATGACTATTAGTGATAATACTGCCACAAATATGCTCATCAAACGTTTGGGAGGAATGGAAACGTTAAACCAGCGATTTGCCAAAATGAAATTGACCCAAACCAGATTACGCAACCCACTACCTGATTTAACAGGTACTAACACCACCTCCGCAGAAGATTTGGGTAATTTGTTAGCCAAAATAGATAGTGGCGATTTGCTTTCATTAAGAGCGCGCGATCGCTTATTACACATTATGGGCAACATAGTAAATAATAGTTTACTACCTCAAGGTCTAGAACCAGAAGCACTTATTGCTCACAAGACAGGAGATATTAAATCGGTATTAGCCGATGTAGGCATGATTGATATGCCCAACGGCAAACGTTATATTGCCTCTATATTTGTCAAACGACCTGATAATTCTTCTCAGGCACGAGAGTTAATTCAAAAAGTGTCTCGCCAAACTTATCAGTATTTTCAGCATTCTTAGAATCACTTCGCGGTCAGCTTTAAGTTTTAAGCACCAGCAGTTAAGCAAAATCTCAATTAAAATTTTGTCTGTTTAGCCTCCAACAATCATCGAGCCAATCAATTAATTCACTACGAGATGCCGTTGACTGTTTGACTACACAGTAAAGTTGCGCGATCGCACTTGGATTATCGAGTTCTACTTCCAAAGGTTGATTGGTTGAACATCTACAGGGAATTTCGAGCTGCTGTAAACGATGATATATGCTCCATCGTTCCGTATTCTTGATGTCAACAGGATGAATAATTGGTTGAGAAGATGGACTCGATTTCATGTTTTTACTTAAAGAGAATAATTATTAATTTATTTTTTATTCAATGCTAGCTTTCAATTATGTAGTCGAAAACTTTAAGTATTTGTCTAGAAGCTTTGTTAGCCTGTATTTCCCAAATATAATATACAGCTTAATACCAATTAATTGCAATAGTCGTGATTAGTCTCACTCATATATGAAAATAATAAATACTTCTGACCTACCGTTTATTTTTGCTTATTGAGAATAATAGTATTTAAAAAATTAACTATATACCGCAATGTCACAATATGAAATGAGTAGCAATAGCTTGTAAGGCTTAACAGAAAATAATTACAGAGATTAATCTCACTTTGTCACAATCTCATAAAAACTATTTAATAACTTTTTGATTCGCAATAAGCTATTCGTGTTAAGTTGATATTGTCAATAAAAAATATTTAATGAGAGAGCAAGAATTATGTCTACTACCACAGGTTTACTACGTCCGTTTGGTCACGTAGAAGACAATCCAGTATTATTAGATAAAAGCGTCACTACGCCAGTCTGTGAAGGCTTTAACGCTGTTTTGTCTAGCTTTCAAGGCTTATATTTGCAATATCAAAAGCATCATTTCGTGGTTGAAGGTTCAGAATACTATTCATTACATGAGTTTTTCAACGAAAGCTATGAAGAAGTACAGGGACACGTTCATGACATTGGCGAAAGACAAAACGGCTTAGGCGGTATTCCTGCTGCTAGCTTTAGTAAATTAGCTGAGTTATGCTGCTTTGAGCAAGAAGAAGATGGTGTGTTTGGCGAACGCGAAATGGTAGAACATGACTTAGCAGCAGAACAAGAGATAATTAAGCTAATACGTCAACAGGCTGCACAAGCGGAAAGTTTGGGCGATCGCGCTACCCGTTATTTGTACGAGCAGATTTTACTAAAAACTGAAGAAAGAGCTTATCACCTACAACACTTCTTAGTTCACGATAGCTTAACCCTCGCTTTTGTTGGTAATCGTGCTAATGGTTCTAACTAGCAAGAAGGATAACAAGTCTCTTCTAAGCTATCTGACTTAGAAGAGACGAACCCTTGGGAATTTGGTCAGACTACAAAGAATTCAAAAATTTTAGCAAGGCATGGCGATCGCTGTTTGACATCGTTTTAAAAGCCTGCTGAGATTTTTCTGCTTCCCCGTCATGCCAGAGAATTGCTTCCTCTACTGTCCGCGCCCGACCATCATGTAAATAACCAGAATAGGGCAGTACAGTTTGTGTTAGACCAAGACCCCATAGCGGTGGTGTTCTCCATTCAGTTCCAGTAGCAATAAAGTCTGGTCTGCCATCAGCTAAACCTTGCCCCATGTCATGCAGCAGCAGATCGCTATAGGGATAAATTGTCTGGTTAGCTAGTGCCTTAATTTCATGGTCGCCTGTACGAAGTTCTGCAACATGGCAGGCAGCGCAATTAGCTTGGTTAAATAACTTCTCACCCTGTTTCACCTCTGGGTCATCGATCATTGTGCGGGCAGGAACTGCAAGGGTCTGAGTGTAAAATGTTGCTGCTTTCAACGTCTTTTCATCAATATCGCTGCTACCATCTTTCTCTGGAAACATCGAGTTCGACACGCCCATGTCATTGATGTAGGCTGAAGCCGTCTGCTGTAACAAGGTGGGTAAATTGGCTTTATGACCGAAGCGACCTATGACCACCGCCTCTTTACTGCTATCCCAAACCATATTAGGACGACCAGAGATGCCATCATGATTTTTGTCTTCTGGATCGGCTAAATCTGTGATGACTTGTGCGGGAATTGCTTCCATTAAACCCCGACCAAATATCGGCGCCGGGATACGAGGAGAGGTTAGAACATCAGGAGGTAAAGGCTTGCCATCTTGCAAGGTAATCTGGAAATTGGGCGATCGCAATTGGTAGGGTGTGCCATCTCCGTATTTACCTTTTGATTCTTGCCAAGCTATCTCAACAGTAGCCTCTGGCTTGTGACCGTAGACTGCTTGGTCTTGAACCTGTGTACCGAGTCCAGGGACTGGCGGTGCATTACCTAAAGTAACAGATGCTTCTGTGTAAGACTCAAAAATTGACTCCTGTTTTTCGTTTGTCCCGCTAGCGGCTACTGGTTCATTCTGGGGAGCGGAGATAGCCCGATGACCCTGTGGTAAACTGACCCGCACCAGCAGTTGACTTTTAACGGGCATTCCGCGACCGTCCCCCGCGTGGCAACCAGCGCAGGAGGCATTGTTAAACAACGGTCCTAAATCAGCATTTACGGGTGCTGGAGAAGTGACAAACACCGCATCAAAGTCGCGATCGCCTTCAATATGCAAATCTAGCTCGGCTGCACTTAAATTAGCTGCTGGCTGTCCTAAACCATGAGAAGTCCGATTTAAAACCGTCGTTGCTCCACCTGCTAGCTGCGGTGACGATGGCGACGACCAATTATGGTTGAGAATTGTTGATAAAGCGATCCCAGCTATAATTGCTACGGCAAAGATAACCATAATTGCAAATGGCTTATTCGCCCGAAGCTGAAGTTTAGATCTTTTCATAATCCACTACTCAACAAAATAAAACTCAAAAGACGCTTTATAACTGAATCATGCCATGCTCCTGGCTCGTCCAAGCCGAGAAGACAAGTGCAGACAACTTAGCTATTGACTAATGGCAATACTTTCTGCTCGATAGTTGCTTGCAAAGTGTTAATTGCCTTCTGAGCCGATTGAATCTTATCGGCTGCTTGGGGATTGGCGATTTCTTTTTCTAGGGGGTCAGGAACTTCATTTAGTGCCTCAAAAGATGCCTGAAATTCATTTTTTATCTGTGTATCTAGACTGGGGTTAACCTTGGCAACATAAGCACTCAAACCCATACCACTAGTATTGCCGTCTGGAAAGCTACCTAGATAAATGTTTTGCGCGCCTTTGACGTTGGTTTTTATATCTGTAAGGGTATTATTGCTAAACCGACTCTCAAGCAAACCTGGGTTTTTCTCCTCAAAAGGCTGAGCGAGCTTTTCATTGGCGACTTCATCTAGACTATCGAGCATACCCTGTACCATCTCTCCTGCCCCAGCTTGCAAAGAGGGATAAATACTATTGCCACTCTCCCCTGCCGTAGCTATTACCTCCTTGTAAGCTGGCTGTCCCTCGACTCCTTCAGTCCAGCTAGCTACCAGTTCATTGGCTACTTGACTAAAGTTTGTGGTCATCCCTTGCAAGTAGTCCAACTCCCGTTGATTAAACTCAGCTGCCGTTTTGCTATTGTTTTCCCCAAACAGCAGGTACTCAATGACATGAAAGCCCTTTTCAGTATCTTTAAGATTGGCAACATACTCTGTGGTAATTTTATCTTTGCCTTTTAGCACCGCTTTTAAGTCAGTTTCATTCACTGGCCAGGTATCCAACGCTCCATCGTACCCCAGGGATGAAGCCGGTCCAAAGGTGAAGCCTTCACTTTGCTCCCAAGGCGATCTCGCTGCTACCCAAGCACTCTGAGCTACTTTGAGAGTCTGACTATTCGGATTTTGAACCAAAGCATTAACAGCCGATGACAATTCTTCTGCTCGTTTAGCAAATAACTGCTGAGTCGGGATCGCGACTTGATTAGCAAAATCACTGACTATCTGGCGATCGCTGAACTTAGCCTCGGTGGCAGAAGCCTTACCAGCGGAATTATCGCCAGATGAGATGCTGGTTGGGGAGGAGTCGCTCGAACAGCCACTGCTGATGCCAACTAAACCAGTAACTAAAAACAGCCCCAACCACCTAGAAGAAATTTTTAATAGCATATTGCAATTACCTATCAATTGACCTAATCTAATAACAATGATTTGCAATTAACTATACAGATTTTAAGTTACGCGTGTCAAATATTCGTTGAGGAAAGCAAAAGATGGCGTATTTACCCAGATTTAAGCTTGGTCGCTGGCAATGGCTAATAGCATTAGGAATAAGTGCCATGCTGTTTGTTATTGCTGGAACAAACAGTATGGCAGCCAGCACACCCCAACAGGATGTGCAGAGGTTAAATGTATCTGTCGAGCAGGCAATTAATAAAGCTGAGGGGAAAGATTTTTCCGCAGCTGCTAACGCTTACCAGCAATTCGATGACGACTGGTTCGATGTGGAGAGTGGGGTAAAAAAAGCTTCGCTTCAAGCTTATCGAGACATTGAAGATGCGATGGGTGAAGTCAAGTTTGCCTTTTCTATTCAGCCACAAAATCAGTCCCAAGTAGTAGAAGCGTTGAAGCAGCTAAAAGCCACTAATCAAAAATTTATAGCTGGTGGATTTAAGGAGAGTGAAGCAGCAACGGCGACAAGCAATACTGGCAAAATTACCATTGCGACGTTAATTGAGCGACTCAATCTTGCCCAAACAGCCCTCGATAATAACGATGTATCCACAGCAACAGCCCAAATTAAGGGATTTCAGGCGGATTGGCTTGAAGTAGAAGGCGTTGTTGCAACTAAATCTCAAGAGATTTATGTAGCAATTGAAAACAATATGGCGAGAGTGTACGGGTTGCTACGTTCTAACCCAGCTAAAGTCACCGAGGCAAAAGTGGCGATCGCTCAATTGCAGCAGAAGCTACAACCTTATGCTGGCGGTGCTTTGCACTACAGCTTGTTTGATGCAGCTTTAATCTTACTACGAGAGGGTATGGAAGCCCTGCTAGTGCTAGTTGCTTTGTTAGCTTTCCTCAACAAAAGTGGTAACGGTGATAAAAGTAGCTGGCTGTGGATCGGAGCAGGTTTAGGAATACTTGCCTCAATTGTGACTGCTGTAATTATTCAACAATTTTTCTCAAATATCGCCTCTGGCACTAATCGAGAACTATTGGAAGGCATCACAGGTTTATTCGCTGCTGCGATGCTGTTCTATGTCAGCTACTGGCTGCATAGCAAATCATCTTTAGGAGCATGGCAAAGTTATATTCGAGAAAATATGTCATCAGCTTTGGCAAAAAACAGCGTATTTTCTCTGGCACTGCTAGCTTTTTTAGCTATATTTCGCGAAGGAGCAGAAACAGTTTTGTTCTACATCGGCATGGCTCCTTCAATTAGCACTACCGACTTGCTGAGTGGATTAGGTTTGGGTGCGGTCATTTTGGTAGCGATCGCAGCCTTGATGTTAGGTTTTGGCTTGAAGATGCCGATGAAGCCCTTTTTTCTGCTCACCAGTCTACTAATTTACTACCTGGGCTTTAAGTTTGTTGGTAGTGGCATCCACGCTCTGCAAGTTGCAGGAATTCTGCCCTCGGATACAGCCGACTTTCTACCTAGTTGGGAAGTTTTAGGTTTGTATCCAACTTGGGAAACCACTTTACCTCAGTTGTTAATTCTAGTCGTGGCAGTAGCAGTAGTGCTACGGAGTCGCTATTTAGCAACACATAGCTTACCTAATAACTAATCTCATTTTAGAGTTTAAAGCTTTGTCAGACAAAAAGTAGCTATTAAAATGATCTATATCAATCCTAATTCTGCCCTAAATATTGAGGAGTAAAACATGAACCATTTTTCTAAAAAAGCGATCGCAGGAATGCTTAGTTTGCTAGTTCTTGCAGCTTGTAGTAATAATCAACCAAGTGCGGATAATTCCTCCCCTGCTGCAACTAGCGACTCATCAACACCCGCTAGTACAGAAGCCGATGCTAAGTCAACCTTCGCTACGATGAAGCAAAGCTTAGAACGGACAACTAAAGCAGTAAATACTGATGATTTTGACCTAGCAAAGCAAGAATTTGAGGGATTTGGCCAAAACTGGGAAAAAATCGAAGACGGAGTGAGAGAGCAATCCAAAGAGTTATACAAACAAATCGAACAAAGCATGGATAATGTAGATATTAGCCTTAAAGACGCTAAACCAGATAAAACCAAAGCAAATACGGCGATACAGTCTTTATCAACAACTTTAGATAACTATATGAAAACCTGGAAATAATTGCTGAAGAAAGATGCCAACTAGAAAGCAATCGAGGCATAACAAACCTCTTAGATAAGGAATTTCGACTTCGTGGGAGTTAACTCCCACGCCTTTTTTCGCCCATCCCGCCCTTGGCATTCTACATTCTGCCAGAATTTGATTATTTTCCTGCCCGTATATTCGGGAAAGAAGTAATGAAAAAAGTGATGTCCCCAAGGACTTGTCCACAGTAGATCGCCATCTTTTAAGTAATCTGACCATCTTTGCAGTGTAGGGAGATCGACAATTCCATCATTTTCACTACCGCAGATCATCATCGGCATTGACACTCCTCCAGATTTGATTCTATCCATTTGATATAGAGAGTGAGCAGTAGGCGCAGTGTATAGATCCTGTTTGAGAATTTTAATTAATTTTAATACATTTGTTCTATCTTGATGACCAAACATCATTTGTACCATTCGTGCTAAAAGTATTTCTTGGCTACAAGATAACAGTTTTCGCATCTGATAATAATGCGTTTGCCAGTCGAGCGCAGGGGCGCAACCTACTCCTAATAAAGTCAAAGATTTTACTCGGTGAGGATGTTTGCGAGCGTAAAGTAGCCCCAACAAACCTCCTGTACCATGACCTACAAGATCTATTGGCTGGGGTTTGGTCTTAAGATAGTCATAAAGTAAAGTTAAAGCTATCTCCATTGAACTTGCTTCATCTAGATCTTGACGATATTCCCAATAAGCTATGGGTATTTGGTTTGATAAATAGCGAATAATGCGATCGTCAAAGTGTTTGAAACTGGGATTAGCATTAATCCAAACTGGTGCCGTTGCAGAAGATATTTTCATTTAAAGAAATTGGTAAATTTAGCTTTTAATTGGGAATACTTGGGTATTTTTCTGGTGTCGCTACACTGATTTGTGCAACCGTTACACATTTTTCGCTGATTATCATAGAGGAAGTCTCGGCAGCCAATTGCGGACTCAGACATAGCAGTGCTTGGATTGACCGTACATTTGAGTCGGTAGTCTCCAGTGAAGTAAGCACATTTATCGCAGGATATTTGATGGAGGCGTTGGATATGTTGAATTGCTATTTTGGCTATTGTTATTAATCGCCAGAATAAGCTGGTAAAAACTACAGTCCAAATAACGAAACACAAGACTAGATGCAGCATGGATAGTTGATTCTAGTGAATATGGTCGAGAATAAGAAAAGGGAAGAGCAACAGACAATGTTGGCTCATTACTATCAGGTACTCTTCCCATTCTTTGGAGAGGAGAATCTCCAAACTTTTGGATACCGAATTCAGACTTTAATTGTGTCGTTCATTCTTGAATTCGCTCTTCTGTTAAATCTAAGGCGACCCCCTAGCAATCTACCTGATAAATCTTTTAAACGAGCATTACCTCTACACCAAGGAATATCGGCAAAACTATTTTCCCTTTGGGGGTTTTCCATTATGGCGGTCACAATTGAAATCTCCTTACTAATGCTTTTGATTATCAATAAGCTTATCATTCACCATACAGGTAAACCTCAGTTATTGACAAGTATTTTCTTTTAGATTTAATAAACTGCTGGCAAAAAGTAATCTCAAAAGAAGCTCAATTATTCTGAAAAAGCTTATGGATAAAGGACTTAATAAATCGAAATTTTAACTGTAACTATTTATTGAAGCAAAGGATTGGACACGATAGAGCGATCGCAAAATTGTCTTTTGTTAAGTTTATTCAACATAAATTTGCAAATAATTATCAATAATGCAAAATTGAATTATTGTTAGCTTATTAAGAATAGTTAGTAAGAGGTTTCGTTTTGCAGACATACAATAAACCGAAAGTTAAGTATGATTGATGGGCGGTGAATGAGTGCGGTCTTTCCCTCCCCTCATAAAGCAACTCATGAACCCTTCATAGAAATCAATTTCAAGTCATCAAAGTACAAATTAGCTGAAATGGCTAGGCTATTGTGGTTTTTGTATTCGCAAATCGATTGCGATCGGGTAATTCTGTTTCTAAATGTCGTAGACGTGGTTGACGATAGGCGATCGCAACTACTAGCACATTAACAATTCCCAACAGAACCAATAATAACGTCACTCCTTGACCCATACCTGTGTTGACAAATTTGCCAAGTATTTGGGCAAACACTCCGCCTTCAGCCATCAACGGATTAAAAACATTATCTACTAAAGGTCCTGCTAATAAATAAGCACCGATAGCCAGGGATCTTTCTAAAGTCTGCTGCAAAGCAAATACCCTACCCTGCAAACGACTAGGGACTTTACTCTGCCAAATTGCCTGATTACAGCTAACGATAATTGGCTGAGAAAATAAATAGCCAAAAATACCAATTGCCAGGACGAAAGGCGATATTTTCATGCCTCCAATTAAAATAATTACGCTTTGTAATCCTGCAAAACAGATAATTGCTCTAACTCGGTTTTTAGGGCCAGACCAAACGCTCATTAACACACTACCCAGCAGCATCCCGCAGCCTCCAATAGAAAGCACCAACCCCAATTCATCAGTAGAATTTGGTTGATAGAGCAAAGGCCAGAGGACAACCTCTAAGATGCCCATACTAAAGTAGCTAATGGAAATAAAGCTAACCAAACGGATTAAACCAGGTCTAAGAACGATATAGTTCCAGCCAGCCAGGGCATCAGAAATTACTTGATGGATAACTTTTCTTTTAGCTTTAGTGCGTCGTTTGAACTCAGGAAATTTAACGCTGATTAGAGTGATGATGGCAACTATAAATGTAACAATGTCTATGGATAAAATTGTTTTGAGACTAAAAAACTTCATCAGCAAACCCGCGATCGCTGGAGCCGCAATTTTGGCGATCGCAAAAGATGCCTGCACCATACCATTGGCACGACTCAAATTCTTAGCTGGTACTAGCTGGGTAATTGAGGCTGTATAAGCAGGCTGCTGGAAAGCACTCAGACTAGAAGAAATTATGAGAACAAGATAGATATGCCAAACCGCCAAGGAATTTGACCAAACTAATAAAAGCACCCCAAAAGTCACTATTCCCGTTCCCAGGTCGCTCATGAGCATAGCGTAACGGCGATTCCATCGGTCTACTAAGACTCCCGCCAGAGGAGAAATAATCACCTTGGGCAGATACATAAAAAATATAGTTAGGGCGAATTGAGTGATTGTCCCTGTATCTTGATAGGTTCGATCAAGAATCCAAAATGCTAAGGCGAACTCGGTTAATTTAGAACCTAGTAGTGAGATAACTTGACCAATCCAGATTACGAAAAAAGTCTGCATATAAGATTAAATATAAGATTACAACGGTATTCAGTCGATATAAGCAAATTTAATAAACTTACGCTAGTAATGATAAATGCTAGCAGCCAATAATTACGTCTATAGAAAGTTTAAATAGTATACCTTAGCTATCTTTGTGTGACAAAAGCTAATCAAATTAAAACAGCAATATAGCTATTAAGTAAAGTTTTGCTCCAGCCATTGCTGAATGTCTTTTAAAACTAAGTCTGGGATTTCCCAGGGGAAAAGATGAGCAACCTGAGGATAGTTTATATACCGACAGTTTTGGAGATGTTGGGCAGTTCTTTGACTAGCTTCGGCAGTAATATGGCGATCGCATTCTCCCGATAGCATTAAACAAGGGACTTCTATTTTGTGTAGATCTTCTAGGCGATTGTAACCCTGTCGAATTGCGGTAGACAA
>JBBSPC010000135.1:0-12471 GCA_038259125.1 Chroococcales cyanobacterium
ATAACAACGGCTCAATAATTTTCCACTCTTTATCTGTCAAATCGCTTGAATATCCCATTTCTTGCCCCAGCTTACTTAAATTTCTCTACTTTGCCTTGATTCTACGCGATCGCCCAAAAGATCTCAAATGGATTCTATAAGTACAACGAATTAAAAGAGCGTATTTAACATCTTAGAAATCAACAAAAACAGGAAGTCAGAATGCGTATACGTTGTAAGATATTTGTGTCATATAATTCAGCTTTGGGGTTTCTGAGGGCGTAATTCGTGGGTCAGTTGCGGCTAAAGCCTTACTCGCGAATGTTGACCGCCCGAAAAGGTGTTCATGTCGGACGTGGCGGAGTAATCTGTGACTTTGACTAGTACCCTCTTAAAAGCTATACTCCAATCGGATTTATAAAAAACAATTAATCTCTAAAAGCATGGTAGCGGTAGCAATCTTAGCAGCAGGGCGCGGCACCCGAATGAAGTCCGATTTACCCAAGGTTCTACATACTTTGGCAGGGCGATCGCTCGTCGAACGAGTACTTGATAGCTGTAGTTTACTAGATTTAGATCGACAGATTATAATTATCGGCTATCAGGGAGAAAAAGTTAAGCAAGCTTTGAGTCATCGTCAAAATGTAGAATTTGTCGAGCAAACTGAGCAGTTAGGTACTGGTCACGCCGTACAGCAGCTAATGCCGCATCTCCAGAGCTATGAGGGAGATTTGTTGGTCTTAAATGGTGATGCACCTCTACTACGTCCTAAAACTCTTCAGCAGCTAGTTGCCACTCACCAATCAAAGCAAAATGCAGCAACTCTTTTGACTGCTAATTTGCCTAATCCGCAAGGCTATGGTCGAGTGTTTTGCAACGGGGATAATCTAGTTAGTCACATTATAGAAGACCGTGATTGTAATGCTGCTCAAAAACAAAATCGTCGTGTTAATGCAGGGATATATTGTTTTAATTGGCAAAAACTAGCCGAATCATTGCCAAAGCTTTCTACCAATAACGATCAGCAAGAATACTATTTAACCGAAGTTATTGATTATCTCTCTCCTGTAATGGCTCACGATGCCGAAGATTATCGTGAAACCAACGGTATCAACGATCGCCTACAGCTATCGGCTGCCTATGGTGTTTTACAAGCCAGAATTAAAGACGACTGGATGAAGGCTGGAGTGACTATGCTCAACCCCGACAGCATTACTATCGGTGAAAATGTTCAACTAGAGCCTGATGTCATCATTGAACCTCAAACTCATTTGCGAGGTAATACTTTCATTGCTACAGGCAGCAGAATCGGTCCTGGTAGTTTAGTTGAAAATAGCAAAATTGGTTCTGGGGTAACCATTTTATATTCGGTGGTGACAGGTTCAGAGGTTGCTGACTATACGAGAATTGGACCTTATTCTCATTTGCGTGGAGACGTTAAACTAGGTGAAAGCTGTCGTGTGGGTAATTTTGTCGAGATTAAAAAAACTACCGTCGGCTCCAATACTAACGTGGCTCATCTCTCTTATCTAGGAGATGCGATTTTAGGCGATCGCGTAAACATCGGTGCGGGTACAATTACCGCTAACTATGATGGCAAAAACAAACATTCTACAACCATCAAACAAGGTGCTAAAACTGGCTCAAATAGTGTTTTAGTTGCTCCTGTTACCTTGGGTGAAAACGTTACCGTAGCAGCGGGTTCAGTGGTAACTCAAGATGTTAGTGACAATGCTTTGGTAGTAGCGCGATCGCGCCAAAAAGAAATCCCCGACTGGAATAGCTGAGGAATAAAGAAAGATTGATTAAACTGATACTTTTACCAAGGATTGCCCATGAGCGAGAAACCAGCCCAATAGAAGGGATGGGAAAGGTTAGTAGTTTTGGTTTGAGCCAAGGCTGCTGGTAAATTTACTGCTCCTCTAGAGCTTCTTAACTGATCTCCTTCGACATATACTTTGCCTTGTAGCATTGCTACCTGAGATTCTCTGAGCGCTTGAGCTTTCATTGAGCCAGACTTGAGATTCTGATAAAACTCGCTCATTAAAGCTACTGTTCCCGCATCATCAATTGACCACAAACTAGCTAAAGCAGATTTAACTCCAGCCTGAAGAGCTAAACCAGCAAAACCAAATTCAGCATCTTTATTACCTACTGCGGTTTTACAAGCACTCAGTACTAATAAATCGACGGGCGGATTGTTTAACCCTAATTTATCTACCTCATTCAAGCCGACTTTGGCATCATCGAATTGAATATAGGAATTATTAGCTGCACCTGGATTAAACTCAGCATGGGTAGCTAGGTGAATTAAGTTAAAGCTATTTTTTTGGTGCTGTATCTTGAGGTTTTTTACAGTAAAATCTTGATTTAGCAGAGCTTTTCCTGGAAAAGTTTTGGGCGTGATCGTAGGTACTTCAAGCTCAACTCCTGGCAAAGGTGGTGAATCATTAAATTTTGAGGCTCCCATGGCTAAAACACTGATATTGTCTTTGTTAGCTACATAGCTAATATTACTTAAGCTTAGTGCTGGCAGTCTGACTAAACTATATTTTTCCATCAAAAACTGCTCCCCATCGTGAAGCGCAGCAAAGGGAAAAGTGCGCAAACCAGAGCCAGAACAAAGCATCAAAGTGTCAATATTGGCAGCGTTTAGCTCAGGCTTAATGGGTTCTATAATCCATTTGTAAAGTAATTTGGCTGAAGGCAAATAGGATTTTGAGTCGGTTTTTCGAGAGCTAACAATTGTTTGGTTAAAGTTATCGACAATTTTGGCTAAGGTTTTACCACTGACATTAACCTCTTTAATTATTGGTTTTGAGCCTGGAGTAATCAACAATAGATATAGTTTTTTGGGTGTGGGTACTGCCCACATAACTGCGGGATTTGTTTCTGTATCTTTGCCTAATTTGGTTAATTGTTTAGCTATTTGTTTTTCAGTTTGAGAATGATTAGCAAAGTTACTGTGGAAATAGTCTTCGTAATTGTACTCCCAAGAATGCTCTGTTTTATTGATTATTTTGCCTAACTGTTTGGCTGATAAATTTTGCTTAACTGCATTTTCAGAGATGGCTGGCGGAGAAAAGCTTAATTCTAGACTGATTATAGTAATAATAGTTAGCAAGGCAATTAAAAATACATTCAGTCTATTAATTATTTGTCTGAGGTTAAACAGATAGTTGAGTATTCTTTTCATAGTACAATAGAAGTAAAAATAGTAATATTCTTTATGAGAAAATACGTAAGTAAATTTGACAGCTAATATCAAATTTATTGCTTATATATCTGCTCATAAAGAACTCAATTTTACTTCATTACAATTGATTGTGCTTCTAGGTTTGCAGCACAATAAGTAGCTAAAGAATTATTAAAAGATTCAACAGATATATTTGCTATATTGATAACTGGTTCTATTTGTGTGTCAGTTATGCTGGCATTAGAAGCACTACATTTTAATTGAGTAAGGTTATCTAGTGTTTCGTACCATATATTTGCCTCTTGATAGATATTTATTTTTTCAACTAAAGATGCACCAGCTAGCTTTTTGACCAGCTTCTCTTCTAGTTCGATGCGTTTTAAAGAACCATTGGCAACTACTTTGGGAGTATCAGTATTTTCACAGTTTTGAACCATATACCAATGATAAGTATCGTTGATTTTTAAGCTGTCTGAATTGCTTTGATCGGATACGTTTAAGCTAATAAGTCCTGATTTATGATCGGCTTTAAGCAAATTTTGATAAACAATTTCATCGTTTTGATTTAGTAGCAAGAAATCTAAATCTATATCTTGTTGAACATCAGAAACATCAAAAAAGAGTTTTGGTGTTTCTGATGTAGTCAAAGTTTGGGAATTCTGAGGAATTAGGGGAATTGGATAAGCGGTATAAGAACTACAATTATTTACTTTTCCTCTAACTCCACCTCCTTCCTGTTCTCCTGTAGGGAAACTGTTGTAATCTGACTCTTGGGCAATGGCATTAGACATTACCGAACTAAATAATAAAGTCAAACTCAATATTTTGTACAGCTTTGAGAAACGGCTTGAAAACAGTTTCGACATAATAGATATTTTATAAATTACATTTTAATAGCAGCTTTGTTATATTTACCTGTATAACTTACAACCTACTCTTGTGTTATCCGTTATTTTACTGATTTACAGTTAATAAGATCTTTAATATTATTAAATATATCTTGTCAGTAATTACACTAATTAAAGATCAAAGCATGAAAACCTTACCTAATTAAATTAAAATCAGAACCGCTATATATTAATTAAAGATGCGATTGGCTAAATTTAAATTACTAACTAGTAAAAATTTGAGAAATCTTGCCTTAAAATCAGCTTCTCGCTCCAGCCTACTTATTACTAGTATTTTAGTTCTATTTATTTGTCTTATTAGACAGTTTGGAAGTTTGCAATTCTTTGAGCTAGCCGTATTTGATTTAATGATGCGGTGGGATAAAATTCAAGATGGGCGATCGCTTCAACAGAATCTACCAGAATCGCGAATAACTTTAATCGGAATTACTGAGTCAGATATTCAAGCATGGCAACAGTCTACTTTTTCTGATGAACTGATTGCTAAGTTAATTGCAAAGCTGCAAAAATACAATCCTAAAGTAATTGGTTTGGATATATATCGCGATCTTCCTCAGCCACCAGGAAATCAAGAACTACTAAAACAATTAGAAGCAAAAAACATAATTGCCATTAAAAATGTCAACCAAAATGATGGTGTTCCTGCCCCTCCAAACGTTCCAGAAGCAAGGGTTGGCTTTAATAACTTCTTGCTCGATGATGATGGTAAAGTTCGACGCAACTTTATGTCTGCGAAGATGGGCGATAAGCCTGACGGACAGGGCGTTAGCCCAGATCGTCGTCTGGCGACGACTGGCGATGCCTCAGCATCGCGTGCTTCGCAACGCAACTTATATTCATTTGGATTGCAGCTAAGTAAAAGTTATTTGGATACTAGGGATACATCATTAGAAATTAAGCAAAATTATTTGAAGCTTAATCAAACTGTTTTTCCTACTTTAAAAGCGGATTCAGGAGGCTATCAATTATCTAATTCGGATGTTTTTGGTTCGCAGATATTACTTAAATATCAACCATTAAAAACAATAGCTCGACAACTATCTTTTACGCAAATTTTAGATGGTGATTTTGAACCTAGTTGGATTGAGAACAAAGTTATCATAATCGGCTATACAGCACCCAGTAAGAAAGATATTTTTTCAACTCCCTATGGTGCTGCAAAAATGCCTGGAGTAGCTATTCATGCTCAAATGGCTAACCAAATTTTAAGCACGGTATTGGATCGACAACCTTTGTTTAGATCTTTGCCTCAGTGGGGTGAATTTATCTGGATTTGGGTTTGGTCAATTACGGGAGCGATTTTAGTATGGCGTACCAAACACCCCTTAGTTTTGGGAGGGAGCTTAATTATTGCTTTAGCAGGGTTATCGGTAATTTGCTTGGGTGGTTTTTTAGCAACGGTGTGGCTGCCGATTGTTCCCTCGGTGATCGCTTTGGTAAGCACAACTGGAGTAATTTTGGCACACAAAACTTTTTATCGATCTTTAGTAGATGAGCTAACAGGTTTAGCTAACAGAGAACAAATACTCACTCTGTTGCAACAATCTATCGTCAAACCCAAAAATTCTTTAATTGCAGTTATCTCAATTGATATTGAACGTTTTAAAACTGTTAACGATAGCTTAGGTAAGCAAATAGGCGATCGCCTGATTGTTTTGGCAGGAAAACGCATTCAGAACTCTATTCGCTCCCACGATAAGCCAGCCAGGATAGGAAATGCTACATTTGCCGTGGCATTATTGACTTTAAAAGATCGAGAGCAGGCGATCTCGATCGCCAAACGAATCCAAAAAGATTTAGCTCAAGTATTTAATATACAACAGCAAGAAATTGTTATCTCTACTAACCTGGGTATTGCTTTTCATCATTCAGGAGAAAAAATTCAAGCAGAAGAGCTACTGAGAAACAGCAACATAGCTCAAGATCGCGCCCAAATTAGCGGCAAAAATCAGTATGCAATTTTTAGCTCCAAAATGCACTCGGAAACAGTTGCTCAGTGGCAGTTGGAAAACGATCTCAGGCAAGCAATAGCTAATCAGGAGTTTATACTTTACTATCAGCCAATCATCAATCTTAAAACCGATCGCATTGCCGGATTTGAAGCTTTGGTACGCTGGATTTCGCCTACTAGAGGTTTTGTTTCTCCTGGGGAATTTATTCCCTTAGCAGAAGCAACAGGACTAATTATTTCTTTGGGAGACTGGATCTTACGAACAGCTTGTCAGCAAATGTACCAGTGGCATCAACAGTTTACTGCACAACAAAGATTGTCTATTAGTATTAATCTTTCTAGTCATCAATTTTTACCAGATTTAGTACAGCAGGTAGAGCAAATACTAGCCGAAACCAAACTCAATTCCCAATGTCTAAAACTGGAAATTACCGAAAGTGCAATGATGGATAATGTAGAAGAAGCGATCGCACTGTTACACCAACTAAAAGCCCTGGGCATTAAATTGAGTATTGATGACTTTGGTACTGGCTACTCTTCTTTAAGCTATCTACAGCAGTTTGGCGCGGATACTCTAAAAGTCGATCAATCTTTTGTGCGTCAAATGGAACAGTCAGATAAAGATAAGGCGATCGTCGATATTATTATTACTTTAGCTCGAAAGTTAGACATGGACGTAATTGCCGAAGGTATTGAAACCGAAAATCATCAGCAGATTCTTAAGGCTTTAAATTGCGAATATGGTCAGGGATATTTTTTTGCTAAACCTCTTAAAAGAGAAGATGCAACCAAACTTTTGGCAGAACAATTTTCTGTTTATCATGCCGACAATTCTATTTAATTAAATTATATTTCTGTTTCCAAGTGTCCAACGGCAAAGCGATCGCTCACAAACTCAACTAAACTATCTGCATCCAAATTATAAGTAAGCTCTAGCAGCTTCAAAGCGGTACTTCGTAATCTGTCTAAATCTAGCAATGATTTAAGCTGTTTGATTTCTATCCCTCCAAAAGCTTCATCAGCAGCTTGAAAAATGGCATCTGGATATGTAGCATTAAAATGTTCTAGCCACTGGCTTTTTTATATATATTGAGATTTTTTACCCAATTTATTACGCTTTTGAATTTCTCTAAGACTATTTAAAATTGAACTACGCCAGCTTCGAGTAACTCTTTTTTCTACTTGGATTTTGATGAGATGAATTAATAAAATAACCAGAAAAGACTCAAGATTGTTGATTTTATCCTGTCTACCCATCTCTTCTAGTTCTGCGACTATGGAAATTGCACGCTCATACTGATGGTTTAGCAGACACTCTTTTAATTCTAGTATTTCTTCCATGATTTATATAGTAAGCGATCGCTCTTAAGAGAAAGGCGATCGCTTAAAACTATTAGATAATCAGATTATCGCATAGTCACAAACTCTTCTGCCGAACTAGGATGGATACCTACGGTGGCATCAAAGTTGGCTTTAGTTGCGCCCATTTTTACTGCTACTGCCACACCTTGAATAATTTCCGCTGCGCCATCTCCTACCATATGTGCGCCAACTACCTTGTCGGTATTGGTATCTACAATTAACTTCATCATAGTTTTTTCCTGTTTGTCTGGCAGAGTATAGTACATGGGACGGAATTTACTACGATAGACTTTAACCGCATCACCATATTTTTCCTTGGCTTCGGCTTCGCTCAAGCCAACTGTAGCTGCTTCAGGGGTAGTAAATACAGCCGAAGGAACGTTTTCGTAGCTCATTTGTCGAGATTGTCCGCCAAAATGGGTGTCGGCAAAAGCTCTACCTTCGTTAATGGCTACAGGAGTCAGATTAATGCGATCGGTACAGTCACCTACTGCATAAATATTATCTTCTGCGGTTTTATTATATTCATCTACTGCTACTGCACCCTTTACTACTTCTACTTGCGTATTTTCTAAGCCAAGATTAGCCAAATCGGGTTCTCTTCCTGTAGCAGCTAAACTAGCAGCATCAGCGACGATAGTTTCTTCTTTGCCGTCTTTAGTAGGAACAGTAATCTTCAAGCCAGAATCAGTTTTATCGATCACCATGCGCTCGCAATCGCAACCAGTGATAAACTTAATCCCATGATTCTGCATTCCAGTCTGGATCTCATCGCGGATATCTTCATCAAAACCGCGCAAGATTTTGTCACCCCGAATAACTACCGTGACTTCTGTGCCTAAACCGTTCAAGATACAGGCAAATTCTACACCAATATAGCCACCGCCAATGATTACCATGCGTTTTGGCTGTTCTTTGACATTAAAGATTTCTCTAGAAGTGATGGCGTGTTCGATTCCCTTGATATTTTTTGGCTTGACAGGTTTACCACCTACAGCAATTAAAATTTTCTCGGCGGTAACTTTTTGATCGCCAATTTCAATGGTATGCGCGTCAATAAATTTACCATAACCTTTGTATAGCTTTACTTCAGAAGTATCCAGCATTCGCTGATAAATACCGTTAAGGCGAGTCACCTCGTTGTTTACAGCAGTGATCATTTTTAACCAATCAAAGCTGCTTTCCCCCACTGTCCAGCCATATCCCGCCGACTCTTCAAATCCAGCAGGGAAGTGAGAAGCATACACCATAAGCTTTTTAGGTACACAGCCTCGGTTAACGCAAGTTCCTCCCAGGCGATCGCTTTCGACAATTCCTACCTTTGCCCCATATTGTGCAGCACGTCTGGCAGTAGCAATACCGCCTGAACCCGCACCAATCACAAATAAATCAAAATCATAACTCATTTTTCTTATACTCCTTTTTGATAGCTTAAAGCTTAAAGCTTTAAGCTTCAAAATTGAAGGGATAACTTTCCCCTCAATTCACTGATTTTTCTACTTTTCACCGTAATAAAAAGCAATTTCCTTATCTTTTAAAGGCGGAAATTCTGCATCTAATAACATCTGATTTAGTTCAGCTTGAGAAAGATGTTTTGCACCAATTCTGACGATGCGCGATCGCATTGTATTGGTAACTCCACTTCTTTGTCTGCCTGCTTCAAACCCCATCACCTTGTTATATAGTGACAATTTATGCTTAGGAATGGGAGAACCATCTAAATCTTTGCCTTGGGCGATCGCTTGATCTACCGCATCTGCACCTTTTGTATCTGTCATAATTACGTTTAATGTGAATCCAGCTTTGTTTAAATTTATAGCATTTGGGATTGACGACTTAAAACATGATTTCGCCCTTCTGCCCCCAAACTCGCGCGTTCCTTTGCGCCTGACGGCGACGCAGGGTCGCTCGTCAATACTGGGGGAGTAAAGATAACTTCAAGTCCCCCCAGTGTTGGGGGATTTAGGGTGGGTGGAAATGCTACATGCGGCTTAAGCCTTTGTGGCTAAGAAGCTTATTCCACACCCCCCCGAAGGGGGCTTTAATGTAGTAAATTAAGCTTTTCAGACAACCTCTAAACCAAATGTGCTTCTAAAAACCAAAGACGCTTATCAATAGTGCGAGAAATTTCGGTGTACAGATCTGCTGTATCAAGATCACCTAGTTCGTCAGTAGAATCTATAGCTTCACGGACGTGTTTGGCATAAGCACTAAAGCGATCGGCTAAAGCAGTTACGTGTTCTGCGCCTGTAACCGCATCTAGGTCATATTCAGGCAAAATAGACTCGCTAGCAGCAATACGGGCTGTTCCCATAGCCACACCACCTAAAGCAGTGACTCTCTCGGCAACCATATCAATGTATTCTTCTAATTCCCCTGCCATTTCATCAAACAGTAGGTGTAGCTGATAAAAGTCCATACCTTTAACGTTCCAGTGCGCCTGCTTGGTTTGAGTTTTTAGGTCTAGTGTTGCAGCGAGAGTTTGATTTAAAATCTCAATTACCTTAACTCGTATATCTTCTGCCAAATCAATACGAGTAGTGTATAGCTTTTCTTGAGAAACAGTAGAAACCATAATTTAATTCTCCTTAATGTTTATTAAGTTTAAAAAATTTAACTTGCAAAATTCGATTACTTTTCATTGTTAGTTGTCAATTGGTCATTGTTCATTGATTTACCCAAAGGCAATATCTAAAAACATCATTGCCACAAAACCAGTCATAACCCCTAGCGTGCCTTCTTGAGCATTGCTTTCTCTATCTATTTCGGGAATAATTTCATCAACGATTACAAATAGCATTGAACCTGCTGCGATCGCCATTCCCCAAGGTAAAAAAGCTTGACCAAAATTGACAATGCTTGCCCCAACAAAACCTCCAATAGGCTCAACCAAACCAGTTAGCAAAGAAATTCCTAAAGCATACTTGATGGAATAATCTAACTCTCTTAATGCTAAAGCAACTATCAAACCTTCGGGCATATTTTGTAAAGCAATACCCAATGCTAGAGGTAGTCCATGACTAATACTTCCATCACCAAAGCCAACACCAACGGCTAAACCTTCGGGAAAGTTGTGTATTGTAATCGCAATTACAAATAACCAAATACGTTCAAAGTTCTCGGTAATCTTTCCTTCTGCACCTTTATTAAAATGCTCATGGGGAAAGTAATTGTGCATTGACAACAGCAAGATAGCACCTAAAGCCATGCCGACACTGACGATTAAAGCAGAATTTGCCTGAGAATAACCTAAATCTACGGCAGCTTCTTGTCCTGGGACAATCAAAGAAAATGCGGTTGCAGCTAGCATTACACCACCACCAAGTCCTAACATAACTCCTTGGGATTTCTTGCTTATGTTGGCAGTAAATAAGATGGGTAGTGCGCCGACAGCAGTGGCTAAACCTGCTACTAAGCTAGCTATAGTACCGAGATATATTGTTCCCATGTTTTTTGGTGAGTAGGAACATAATATTAGATGTTCCTACCTTGATTAGGCTAATTTTTTTCTCCCTTGAGATACGCCAACATAGTATCGGCATCAGAAACTTCAAAGGGGTCAGTAGGACAGTTATCACCAAAATCTGGTTCGATAAACGCTTTTTCAATTTTCATATCGTTGACCAGCATAGAATACCGCCAAGAACGCGAACCAAAGCCTAGATTTTCTTTACTAACCAACATTTCCATCTTGCGCGTAAATTCGCCATTGCCATCAGGAAGCAAGAATACGTTTTCGACTCCTTGCTGTTTACCCCACTGGAACATTACAAAAGCATCATTAACTGAAATACAGACAATTTGATCTATACCCAATGACTTAAATTCTTCGTAGTGCTTTTCGTATCCAGGTAAATGAGTCGAAGAACAGGTAGGAGTAAATGCACCAGGTAGAGAAAATACAATTACTTTTTTACCTTTAAAAATTTCTTCTGTAGTTACATCTTGCCAACGAAAAGGATTTGGTCCCTCGACGGATTCATCGCGAACTCTAGTTTTGAAGACGACGCTTGGTACTGTATCTTTCATTGTTTGGCTTACTCCTAATTTAAGTTTAAATTTCTTATAGATAAATCATACTCATAACGACTATGAGTTGTCAAGTAAATTTTTCTACTAAAATAAGCGATCGCCTGACAAAAAGATGATAATTATAGATAAATGATGTATCAATTTTGAGCGCAATTCAGCCTAAAAATGGCTTCAAAAGAAGTCATGACAATCTATTTATAAATTTCCTTAGGTTTGGACATCACACATACATAATCTCGACTTGTTAACCGAACAGGGCGAAGAAAATTTAAATTAAAACAACTGTTCTTGGCGAGAAAGACTTATCGTTTTGATGAGTTTATTTGATACAACTCAAATAATTAACAACTATACATATCGCAGAGGCATAGATTAGATCGATGGAAAACAATTCAAGTCAAGTTGTACTAGTTAAAGATATTAATCCTGGTGATAATTATCCTGGTAGTTATAGTTCTATTTCCTCTAACTTGACCGAGTTTGACAATAAGCTATATTTCTCGGCAGGCGATGGTGAAAATGGCGACGAACTCTGGGTCAGCGACGGCACAACAGAGGGTACTCAATTAGTTAAAGATATTCTTCCTGGTGGTAATTATTACTCCGGATATGCTTTTGTCACTAGTTCTTATCCCAGGGACTTGACCGAGTTTAACAACAAGCTATATTTCTCGGCTTTCGATGCTGAAAATGGCACAGAACTCTGGGTCAGCGACGGCACAACAGAGGGGACTCAATTAGTTAAAGATATTTTTCCTGGTAATTATTACTCCGGATATGCTTATGTCAGTAGTTCTTTTCCCAGCTACCTGACCGAGTTTAACAATAAGCTATATTTCACGGCTGACGATGGTGAAAATGGCACAGAACTCTGGGTCAGCGACGGCACAACAAAGGGGACTCAATTAGTTGAAGATATTAATCCTGGTAGAGATAGTTCTTCTCCCGATAACTTGACCGAGTTTAAGAATAAGCTATATTTCACGGCTGACGATGGTGAAAATGGCACAGAACTCTGGGTCAGCGACGGCACAACAGAGGGG
>JBBSPC010000136.1:0-12459 GCA_038259125.1 Chroococcales cyanobacterium
GTCATCTACAAGGACAAAAACTATGACTAATAGGCTTTCAAAGTCTATGCTATTCATGAGGAAAGATATTTAGATGGACAGCTTGATAACTTTCATCTTCTGTCTTTTCCTCCTTTTTTCCTAATTCACACTAGGCGTATCTAGTAATAAAGTAGCGGTACATCTTTGTGTAGTTGACTCTGGGTAAAATACATGAGCTTGTCCAAATGTCATTAGAAATGACTGACATTTATCAGGGTGTTTGTGTAGTAAATATCCTAAGTCGGTAGCAGGTTGATGAGTGCTAGTGATGTTTAAGAGCATTCAATAAACTGAGGCTTTGCTAAATAGACAAAAGTTGAAAAAGCAATGAGAAAAAGAGTTTTATAAAAGGTAACGACACTCAGGCATCCTAGCGATTTTCACTTCATCATTTGCTTTTTCTCTTTTTTAAGATCTCTAGTGCTGGCTGCGGATACTTCTGCATCCATAATGGTTTGACCAGTGGCAGCGAGGTATACATCGTCAAGGCTAGGGCGAGACTGTGCCAAGCTAAAGGTAGGTAAATCTATTTCTGATAAGGACTGTTCTATTTTGCTTAAAGAACTCTGACCAGATTTGACAATTAAATTTAGAGAATTACCCTGGGTGGTATTAATAATAATTTCTTCAACAAAAGGCAGAGATTCTAAAATATGCTTTGCTTTTTGGGCTTCTGACTCGGCGGTAAATTCTCTAATTCTTAAGGTAACGCGATCGCCTCCTAGCTTGTTTTTTAACTCTGAGGGTGTGCCTTCAGCAATCACCACTCCCTTGCCTATGATTGCCAAGCGATCGGCTAGGGCATCAATTTCTTCTAAGTAATGGCTGGTGATTAAGACAGTTGTTCCTGCCGATCGCAACTCCCGTAAAAATTCCCATACTACCCTACGGCTTTCGATATCTAAGCCTACTGTCGGCTCATCTAATACCAATACTTCGGGCTGGTGTAAAAGTCCTGCTGCCAGGTCGAGGCGTTTGCGGATGCCTCCTGAATAGGTGCCTGTTTTCTTATCGGCATATTTGCCTAAGCCCAAAACTGTCAATAGCTGGTCAATGCGATCGCCGATTAGCTTTTTAGGTAAATGGTAGAGTGCTGCCTGTAGCCTTAGCAATTCTCTGCCAGTTAAAACCTTGTCAATGGCAACTTCTTGAGCAACATAGCCTAGCCTTTGCCTTGCTGCTTTGGGTGAAGCGATCGCCGAAATCCCTCCCACCTCTATTTTTCCGCCATCGGGCTTTGCCAGGGTACACAAACAGCGGATGGTAGTGGTTTTTCCTGCACCATTGGGACCAAGTAAACCAAATATTTCTCCTGGTTGCACAGTAAAAGATATATCCTTTACCGCCTGGACATCACCATAGCTTTTCCGTAAGTTTTCGATCGACACGGCAGCAGCCATAATATCACTATCTAGTTAAAAAATACTTTCATCTACAATATATTGTAGTAAGTTCAGGCTGAGATAGATCTTAAGTGTTTGCTAAACTTGAGTTGCTATAGGATGAGAGACTTCTCTGTGGGGAGTAACGCAACCTAAATATTGATCTACCACATCATTGGCACTACCAATCATTCTAATCCGCCCTTGCTCCAACCAGATAGCTTTATGGCAGTTTTGACGAATCATTTCCATTGAGTGAGAAACTAATAATACGGTGACGTGATCCTGCCAAAACTCTTCCATTTTCTGGCTACATTTCTCTTTGAAGCTAGCATCGCCTACGGAAAGCACTTCGTCTAAGATTAATATATCTGGCTTAACATCAGTCGCCACTGCAAATCCTAAACGGGCTGTCATCCCCGAAGACAGGCTTTTTACGGGGGCTATGGCATAATCTTCCAGTTCAGCAAATGCCAAAATTGCCTTAGACCTACCTCGCATCTGGTCTTGAGTATAGCCCAACATCACTCCATAGAGAATAATATTGTCCATTACTGCTAGATCGGGGTCAAATCCTGCACCAAGCTCAATTAGAGGTGCAATTTTGCCTTTAACCCGAACTTTACCAGTAGTAGGATTGAGAATGCCTGAGATTACTTTAAGAATGGTAGATTTACCAGAACCATTCGCGCCAATGATACCAATTTTTTCCCCACGGGCAATGGTTAGGTCAATGTTATCTAAGACTATTTTTTTGGCAGGATGACGATATTTGCCTTCTAAAAAAGAAAGAATAGTTCGTTTAAGATCGTAAGAAAACTCTTCTTGAGTCCTGCGCCACAAAGAAACTCCGTCTAATCTAATCGATTCTTGCATCATATAGTTTATTTTTTATAGTAGATCCATAAATTGAGAACGCCAAATTGAAAATCCTACCACGCCAATAGTCAAGACTATTAGACCGCTAATCAAACTATGAGTAATTAAAACCAAGTCGGGAAGATCTCCTGACAATGAAATCTGGCGAATACTTTCAATAATGGGATAAATTGGATTTAAAACTAAGAATTTGGCTACATTTTCGGGGACAATATCTTTGGGATAGAAAATAGGAGAGCTAATCCAGAGTAAAAAAGTTAATAACTCATAAAAATAGGATAGATCGCGAAAGAATACATATAGTGCGCTCATCAACATACCAATTCCCGTACAGACTAAAACTAAACCTGTAATTGGAAATATTAAAGCAATGACATTGACTAAGCTTTGAGAAATAATTAAAGTAACTACAACTAGTAGGGGAAAAGCCCCCATAAATAGTTGAAAAACATTAGCTCCAATAGTAGATAAAGGAAACACAAATAAAGGCAAGCGTATTTTATTGACCATTCCGCCATTCTCTACCACGCTGGGTAAAGCTTGTGCCGTAGATGTACAGAAAAAATTAATTACTACTAAACCTGTAAAAGCTGCCAACATATAATTTAAGGCAGAGTTATCGTAATATGCTGCAAAGGCTGCTCCAAAAATTGCCGAATACAAGCCTGTCATTGCTAAAGGGTTTAATAAAGACCAATATATACCTAAAAAAGAGCCACGATATCTCCTTTTAAGATTACGTTTAATTAAAACCATTAGTAATTCACGATACCAGGATAGTTGTTGACTACCCTTATTTTTTAAAATCGATGTAAACATAAAGTAGTTTTTACGAAGTTTATGTAAGGTTACAGATCATCTCGATTGGCGAAAGCTTTGTCGTAGACTCAGCAAGTCCGAACAAAGGCTTAAGCCTTATGTACTCAGCTAATCCTTTAGAACCTTTTGGGTATTCCACTTGACAAAAAGGATTTATCCGCATCTACTCCGCCGTAATCTGTGACTGTTGGTCAATATTGTAATTAAAAGTGGCTAAAAATATGATAATCAATTTTATTTTTTGATCGGAAATTACCTAGCTGTAACAAATAACTGAGGCTGTACAACTTCAAAGAAGGCTGGTTTTGCTTTAAACTGTGAGATGGCTCATTACAAATTCAGAATAAATAAACAGCAATGGAAATCGGGCAAAAAGTAAAAGTTTATAGAATTAGAGACAGAGTAAATAGAAACGTTGCTGGAACACTCGGCAAAGTCGGTACTATTAAAGAATACAGAATGACTGATGGCAGTGGTGTGGGCGTAGTTGTTCAGTTCGACGATCGCTCATCTACCTGGTTTTTTGAGGATGAAATTAAGCCTGTATAGTCAGTCATAATAAGATAAATATATAACAGACTAAATTTTTTAACGTATGTCCTTGATCGTCACCTTTTTGGGTAAAGGCGGTACGGGTCGCACTATTAGCGCGATCGCAACTGCTAAAAAGCTAGCTACAGAAGGAAAAAGAGTTCTTTTAATCGGACAAGATTCTAGTCCTGCTTGGGGAATAACATTGGGGGCAACTCCTGCCACTGAACCTCAAGAGATTAGTCCTAACTTTGCAGCGATGCAATTAAATTCGGCTGTATTGCTAGAAAATAGCTGGGAGGAGGTTAAGCAACTAGAGGCACAGTATTTGCGATCGCCAATTCTTAAACAGGTATATGGTCAGGAGTTGGGCATCTTGCCTGGTATGGATCGAGCCTTAGCTCTCAATGCTATCCGTGAATATTATCAAAGTAATAAATACGACGTAATTATTTACGATGGTACAGGAGGCATAGACACCCTGAGAATGTTTGGACTGCCAGAAATTTTAAGCTGGTACGTTCGCCGTTTTCGAGGAGTATTTTCTGAATCAGATATTGTTAAAACCTTATCTCCCTTCGTACAGCCTGTTACTAGTGCCATCCTCAATACAACCTGGTCAGCCAACGACATTACTAACAGTACCGATAATCCTGCCAGCCAAATGTTAGAAAACGGTACGGCAGCTTTAAATCAGGGTAAAGTAATGGCTTATTTGGTTACAACTCCCGATCCCGCAGCAGTAGCGACGGCAAAATATCTTTGGGGTAGCGCGCAACAAATTGGTTTGGGTGTAGGGGGGTTAATAGTCAACCAGGGAACTATTACTGACGGTGTAGCTGCTGATTTTGCTCCCTTAAGCGTTGCTTCTATACCTAAATTTGATGGTGATAACTGGCAGGCAATAATTGACAAATTACCTGCCATGGATGACAAGCTTGACGTACCTCAGCCTACAGAATTTGTAATGGCAGAGCGCAAAATTAAGGTATTTTTGCCAGGATTTGACAAAAAAGATGTAAAGCTGACTCAATATGGTCCAGAAATTACGATTGAGGCTGGAGATCAGCGACGTAATATTACTCTTCCTCCTGCCTGGCGTGGTAATTCTGTAACAGGGGCGAAATTTATTAATGGCTATCTTGAGGTGTCTGTTGGTTAAATAGCCGGTAGCCTAGCTATTTGTCTAATGTGAATTACTTTTTGAGAGTTGAACGGGCAGCCTTGTCCCCTGTCTTTTAAGCGGGAGATAAGGCGACTCGGCAGATTTATCTGCTGGTCAAATTTTATTACCGTTATACAAGAGTTATCTACTTCTGCTTCCAATGTTTAGAAATTAAGTTTGGAAGACAGAATAACCAAAATTGAAAGCTTTTTAGTTACTTTGGGTTATCAGCTATAAAATGCCTTGTTGTTAACTAATTGCCACCAATAAAATAAGCCTGAAATTAGAAACAAGCAACCAGCAGCGATTAATCCTGTAAATAGATCGTAGCGTGATGCGATCGCGCCAACTATAGGCGCAACGACAGCAAAACCAATCCGAAACACTAGGCTATTGATTGAGAGAATAGTAGCGCGCACGGAAGAGGAGATTTGCTGATTAATAGCGTTGAGAATTAGCGGGGAAGAAAAACCTCTAACTAAATAGATAATCATAATAAAAGCCATTCCCCAAATTCGACTTATACTGCCCAAAGCCATATAAGAAGCAGCTAGCAGTAAAACCAAAATCAAAGTAGCTTTTTTGATGCCTAAAATACGCTCAAAGTGATGAGCATTTACCGAAGCTAAACTCATGCCAAGATGAAATATTGCCCACGCCCAACCAAAAGCCTGAATGGGGATATTTAATAGTTTTAAATAGTCTTGAGATAACCAAACAATTAAAAAGCTAGCACTAGAAAAAGTACCGCTTAATAAAATCAGCCATCGCAGACGCGGACGTTTAAATACATCAACCACAATACTTTTAAGTTGCCCTAATTTCTGGTTTTTTGCAATAGGTTGATGGCAATCTGGCTCAACTAAAGTTAATGCTAAACAAAAATAAATAACTAAACAAACTGTCTGAAGATAAAAAGGATAAACTAAATTAACAGAAGCGATCGCAGCACCGATAATGCCACACACCGCCTCACTAATTCCTGCAATGGCAACTAATCTTCCTTCCCAAACCTGATAATACTTTTCCCGTCCTAACTGTAATAAGCTGTCAAAACTTAAAGCAGTATCCGCCCCCGAAATAAGACTTCCTGCTACTCCTGCTAATACTTCGGCGATCGCAAATTCTGCAAAAGAACTGCCAACACAATAAATTAACCAGCTACCAACCCAAACACCGCTACCCATCACCATACAGGCTTTTCTTCCCCAAACATCGGCTAAGTATCCCGATGGCACTTCTAAGACCAAAATTGATAGAGATAAAATGGTTTTGAGCAAAACTACCTGTTCTAAATCCAGTCCATGACTCTCGTAAAATAAAACAATAGTTGGGATCGGAAACCAAGCATAAGCTAGTCCCCGCAAAATGTATAGCTTAGTTAAATTTGAAGCGATAGATTGATTCAAATACATTCACAATTACATCGCCATGGAAATATTCATATGCCTATTTTCCAATTTACAACTTCTAATCCCTGAATTTTCTCAAAATGCTTGGTGTTACTTGTGACTACGGCAAAACCACGATGTAATGCGATCGCACCAATATAAAAGTCTTCAACGTCTATTGGTGTACCAGCAGTAACTAACTGCTGTTTAATAGTAGAAGCTACCTTGGCGCATTCAGAATCAAAACCAACATCATTTATTTGACGATAGAGCAGATCTAACTGTCCTCCAAGGAGTTTTCTTAAGCTAGGCTTTTTGAGCAATCCGTATTCAAGCTCGAACTTAGTAATTGAACTAATATAAACCCGCTTAAAAGAGGTTTGTCTTAAATGATCGATTATATTCTTGTTACCTCGAAGATAATCCGAAACTGTGGTGGTGTCCAAGAGAAACATTAAAATATTTCCTCGCCAGAAGGTAAAAAGAAATCTTCTCGATCTAGCTCAAACTCTGGTAATCCTTGCCAATTAAGAATATCAGGATGCCAAGCCTCTTTATCTTCTTTTTCGTTTAACGTCTTTTCGATTGCCTCCACAATAAACTTATTTTTGGGCATTTTATTGTACTTTAAATATGTATTCAAGCGATCGCTCAACTCTTTAGGTATATGTATTGATGTATTCATGACTTTCTGGTATATTTAACAGATATCATACCAGAATTAAAAAAGGACAGAGGAAAGATCTATAGTTTGTGTATGGTTCTTTCCAATACTCTATACTTTTCTAACTGCACAATATAAATTTTGCACAGTATAAATAATGTCCTCAAGCACAATCAAGAATTACAATATTCCTTTAGATAAAATTTGCTATAACGAGCAGGGATTAGTACCTGCGATCGCTCAAGATTATCTTGACGGTACGGTTTTAATGCTGGCGTGGATGAACAAAGATTCACTGCAAAAAACCATCGAAACAGGAGAAGCTTGGTATTGGAGTCGATCGCGCCAAGAATTGTGGCATAAAGGGGCAACTTCGGGGCATATTCAAAAAGTACAGTCATTACGCTACGACTGTGATAGCGACGCTTTATTGGTAACTATTGAACAGATAGGCGATGTTGCTTGTCACACTGGAGAGCGAAGCTGTTTTCATCAGGTAGGCGAAAGCAAAAATAAAAAAGCTCCCCCCGCCGATACTCTAACCGAAGTATACCGAGTCATTTGCGATCGCCAAGCTTGTCCCAGCGAGACTTCTTATACCTGTAGCTTGCTTGCAGGAGGAGACAATAAAATTCTCAAAAAAATTGGCGAAGAGTCAGCCGAAGTAGTTATGGCTTGTAAAGATGATGACAGTAAGGCGATCGCCTCGGAAGTAGCAGATTTGTTTTATCATACTCTGGTTGCTCTGGCTTACCACAACGTCGATCTCCGTGATGTTTACCGTCAGCTACAGTCTAGAAGATAATGTGATTAGTAATTACTGAGCAAAATAAACGTTCATTGTTCATTGCTCATTGTTCATTGTCTTTCGGTGCTGCTTTGCGAATTTCTGAATAGAAGGAGGTTTGTTTTCTACCATCGTGATATTTGACAACTGTAGTACGCATTTTAAAGTTATCGCTGGCAAACCATTGACGCTCTTCGGCGTACATTTGATCATTCTCAATGGTCAAAGTTAGGGCTTCGTCTGCGCCTAAGACATAATGACCGCATACCTTAGCATCCTGGGGACGAATTATTTTACCAGTGCGATCGCTATCTGGATTACTAACTAAAACTACAGTTGCCGAGCCTACCTGCTTGTCTTTGCCCCAGTCTACAGAATTATCCCAGCTTTGAACTGTACCACCAATTATGAGATTGGGGTCTAAATGATGCTTTTGACATAGTTCAATAGCTCGTGAATCATCGTTCGCCATAACTTCGATAGTAATATCTGCTTTACTGTTGTCTGCTTTGTCCCCACCTAAGAGATAATTAGTACGCTGACTAAACCATCTTCCCTCACTTAAATCTAGAAATTTTTTTAGATCCATGATTATAGTGTTTTGTTAATACCTGTAAAAAATTTATAAAACTATGCCTTTAATCAATTGACCATATCTTGGTTTGATTGGCAATACTGCAACCATTTTTAAGTTTATGAATAGCCATCCAAATTATCCTACTAACCTTAATAATCTCCCATCTTTGGGGCTGACTCTTGATATTTTACTAAATCGACAAGAAAAAGACTGGGGATGTTTTCATGTAGTCAAAGAAGGCGAATTTTATGCCTTGTATATTCCGACTATAGACAGTTTCAAGCTGTATAAGAATCCTAAAAGTGAAAACTACAAGGGCTATTGGCAAAATCCCGTATTAGAAACTTTACCCGATGTGAAAAACAGTAGTGAGAAACCCGATATTTTTCTGCGTAACCGCAGTAAACAAGTAGAGGAGAAAAAGAAAAATTCTTCTATGATCTCACGTAAAAAGCAACGCATTATCGACGTTAAGTATCGCTATAATCCTTGTCCAGAAATATATCGTCTTAATCAGATGATTGCTCAATTAATTCGCGATCGCATTACTAACAATATTACCTTTTCTCCCGCTACAGAAATAATGCCTTTAGTATTAGCGACGGAGGTTGATGGATAAGTCATAAGACAGCAGTTTTGTAGGGTGGGCAAATTCTAGAAATTGGATAGTACTATTCAATAAAATAATTTTGCCCACCGATTTAAGGTGCGATCGCTTTAAATCAACAATTAGTGCAGTTAGAGATAGCAGTAGATGTTTGCTTAAATCGCTAAAATAATCAAGAATCAAGTTCGACTAAATATAATACGGCAGACTTAATTTATGGTAGAAGCAAAGATCGGCATCATTGGTGGCAGTGGTTTGTATAAAATGGAAGCCCTAAAAGATATCCAGGAGGTAAAATTATCTACTCCTTTTGGCGATCCCTCAGATGCCTTGATAGTTGGAGAAATTGAGGGCGCAACAGTAGCTTTCTTAGCTCGTCATGGGCGTGGTCATCACCTGTTACCCTCAGAGCTACCTTTTCGTGCCAATATTCATGCTATGAAACAACTGGGAGTGGAATATATTATTTCTGCTTCTGCCGTTGGCTCTTTAATAGAAGAAGCTAAACCCTTAGATATGGTAATACCCGATCAGTTTATCGATCGCACCAAGAATCGCGAATCTACTTTTTTTGGCGAAGGTTTAGTAGCTCATATTGCTTTTGGCGATCCTGTTTGCCCCAACCTGGCTAGTGTCTTGGCTGATGCTGTGGAGTCTTTGGATTTATCTGGGTTGAATCTGCATCGCGGTGGCACTTATATTTGTATGGAAGGTCCCGCATTTTCTACTAAAGCCGAGTCTCATCTTTATCGTAGTTGGGGGGTAACTGTGATTGGCATGACCAATTTGACTGAAGCTAAGTTAGCCAGAGAAGCCGAAATTGCCTATGCCACTCTTGCTTTAGTTACAGATTACGACTGTTGGCATAACGATCATGACAGCGTTACGGTGGAAATGATTATTGATAATTTGCAGAAAAATGCTATCAACGCTCAATTAGTAATTAAAGAAACAGTCAAAAGGTTAAACGCCAAACCGCCAGAATCAATGGCTCATTCAGCTTTAAAATATGCCATCTTGACTCCTGCCGATAAAATACCGGCTGCAACTAAAGAAAAATTGGCTTTGCTTACCAAAAAGTACTTCTAGGATCTTAAAGATTGTTCATTAGGGGAATCAAGCTTGATGGCGATCGCTACTTATCAAGTAGCTCCACCTAAATAGAAGTAAAATAAAACAGGATAGATTTAGAGTCGCAATCAAACAGTGCCAGCAGGATCGAAAATAACTCTGACCTTAGATCTTGATTTTTCTTGCGCTTACTCTGAAGGCGACCCTACGCATTTTCCCTTAATAAGCTTAAGATGTTTCGGTTTACTGACTTAAGTAAAGTAGAAGTATACTCACAAACTACTGCTAATCTTGACGATAATTTACCCTAAAACCTAGTTAAATCTAGGTTTTTCTAGTTCAGTTGATGTAAACCATTATTTAGCTGTATCATCTCGAATTTAAAACTATTAGAAAGTTAGTTTGTAAACCTATTGCAACAAAAATTTATATTGGCTACCATAGTAAGTGACATATCTTAACAAGGTCACAACTAATGGAAAACCAAGAAAACAAATTCGGCTTTACTAAATTTGCAGAAGACTGGAATGGTCGTCTAGCTATGTTAGGCTTTGTCATTGCTGTTACTGTAGAATACTTTACTGGTCAGGGAATTCTTAGCCAAATTGGAATTATGTAGTTCTCTCTAGAGACTGTCAATTGCAATCATAAATTAAATAGATTCTAATCACTAAAGGAGTTTGGTACAACTATTACTTATAGTACCAAACTCCTTTATTTTGGTGGCTGAAGCCAAGTTTATGTTTAGACATCGCCAAAAACTTCAATTTTGGTTAACAACCTATTTTGGCTATACAAGTCTTAATTTAAGCTAAATTCCTGATTTACTTGAATATAACTAAGAGTATGATTGGGATAAGTCGGTTCTAATGGGGAACAGTCATTAGAAGTAATGGGGAAAGACTGGTGTAAATCCAACACTGTCCCGCAACTGTGATGAGATTGACGAGCGACCCCCGAAAGGGTTCAACAGTTTGCTCAACGGGTCACAGACCCGCAACGCAACTGTCTCACTGCGTCGCCGTCAGGCGTAATACAAAGGCTTTAGCCGCATATACACGCGAGTTAGACAGTTAGCAATCTCTAAGTCAGAATACCTGCCGAGCAAAATAGTTAACCTAATTAACAAATCTGCGAGGTACAGATGGTTTTTGTCAATTCTTCTCTGCAATCAAGTATTAATCAACTTAAATTACAGCCATTACCTTATCAAAGACCTTTATTAATGATTGGTCATGGTACAAGAAATGAACGAGGTAGACAAACCTTTGTTGATTTTGTCGAAGCCTATAAAAAATTGGATACTTCTCGTCCTGTTATTCCTTGCTTTTTAGAGCTTACTCAGCCGACAATTCAAGAAGCTGTAATAGCTTGTGTTGAACAAGGTTATACAGAAATTACAGCTTTGCCAATTTTGTTGTTTGCTGCCAGGCACAATAAATTTGATGTTACCAACGAGCTAGACCGATCGCGATCGCCCTATCCTCAGTTAAGCTTTAATTATGGTCGTCATTTTGGCATTACTCCTAAGATTATCAAGCTATGGCGCGATCGCTTGGCAGAGTTAGACAAGCCAGAATATAATCCCCGTAATATTGACCGCGAAGATACTGTACTGCTTTTTGTCGGTAGGGGTTCGAGCGATCCTGATGCTAATGGTGATGTGTACAAACTAGCTCGCATAATGTGGGAAGGTAGTGGCTACAAAACAGTAGAAACCTGCTTTATCGGTATTACTCATCCTCGTTTAGAACCAGGTTTTGGTCGGGCATATTTGCATCAGGCTAAACGGGTAATTGTCCTGCCCTATTTCTTGTTTACAGGCACGTTAATGGAAAAAATTTTTGATATTACTGCCCAACAAGAAGAACAACATCCTGAGATTGATTTTGCTTGCTTACCAGAAATGGGAATTGCCCCCCAGCTATTGGAGGTAATCAGAGAAAGAGAAATTGAGGCACAGCTAGGTCAAGTGGCGATGAACTGTGAAATGTGTAAGTTTCGTCTGGCAGCAGTAGATGAACACGGACATGGACACGGACATGAACATCACCATCATCATGGCAATAGCGATCCTTATGCCAAGGTAAAAGATTATCATCAACGTATCTGGAAAACACCCTAGTTAGGGACGAAGAGTAAAAAGGATAGCGATCAGACCATGCGCTGGACGTGGCGTTTATACGCCACTCCGCAAGGCACGACGCGAATTTTAATAATTAGAAAATAAATTATTCAGGACTTACACAACGATATTAATTTCGCCCCCCAGCCCCCAAATCTGGGTAGGGCTGTTTCATTCGAGAGAAAAGTTAGGTAAATTTAAAGTGAAAGCTTAATTTAATCTATAATGACCTCAAAAAATCTAGATAAGAGCTTAATTGACTATTTAAAACAAATACAGTCATGAGCGAACTGCAAGTGGTAGAAGACATCCTCTATGGCATCCTCTATGGCTAATTTTGTTGATTATGATTTTTAAAATCATGAGTGACTACTGGGGATATAGAGGTTTAGGCAGATTCGTCGAACGGCATCGTCGCGGCTTTAATTGACACTTTGAAA
>JBBSPC010000137.1:0-12414 GCA_038259125.1 Chroococcales cyanobacterium
CTCAAACGCCGTTGCTATGGCATTTTTGATGTAGATCGTCTTTTTCAACGACTCACACTCGACATTCATGGCTCTGAAATATTTAATTTTACTTGACCTCCACCATATTTAGTGTTTCCCACGAGAATTCCAGAAGAGCCGAAAATTTCCCAGGCAGTCTCGTTTATTGAAGAAATTGCCCTTAAGACCAACGTATTGGCAATTAATGCTTCTGTTGAGGCTGGACGTGCAGGAGAATATGGTCAAGGCTTTACTATCGTAGCCGAACAAGTGGGTGCATTAGCAGAACAATCAGCAGCAGCAACTAAAGAAATTGCCAGCATTGTGGCAGCAATTCAAGCCGAGACTCAAGAAGTAAACCAAGCGATGGAATCGGGGACAATTCAGGTAGTAGAAACCACGCGTCTAGTAGAAAATACAAAGCAAAGTTTGGCAGAAGTATTAGAAAAATCCCAAACAATTAACCAACTGATGGAATTAATCTCTCAAAGTACCGTATCTCAGGCAAATACTTCTGAAAATGTTATTAACCTGATGCAAAAAATTGCGAACTTGTCTGAGGCTTCATCTCAATCTTCTACCAAAATTGTGCAGTCAATTTTGGAAACAGCCCTAGTTGCGGAAAAACTAGAATCGACTGTAGCCCAGTTTAAAGTCGCTGAATCAGTCTAATCATTTATCATTTACAACCGACATGGATATAGAACAACAGATTCGCCTCAATTTTCTGGATGAGGCTGAAGAGCATTTCAATGCAATTGAATCTAATCTTCTTGGATTAGCCGAGACAGAAATTGATACCCAAAAAGTAGATATTGTGCTGCGTGCTGCTCACTCTGTCAAAGGCGGAGCGGCGATGATGGGTTTTGATCTTCTTAGTCAAGTCGCTCACCGCCTAGAAGATTTTTTTAAAATTTTGCGGGTTCGCTATGGTTCTTGTCGCATTGAGGCGGAAGTAGAAACACTATTGCTACAGAGTTTTGATTCTTTGCGTCACATTGGGGATCTTCATCGTCAGGGAAAAGAAGTTTTAGAGTCTGATATTAGTCAACGCACCCAACCTGTTTTTGATAAATTACGGGAACACTTGGGTGATTTAGAAGTTGCTGACGAAAATGCTTTATTGGCACAAGATGAGGATGTAGATCCTGCTGTATTAATCTTTGAAGAAGGAGTTGACGGAGTTTTAGATCGTTTTGAAACTAAATTACCAGCGTTAGAAATTGATGAGTTGGCACAGGAACTATCTGCCACGGCACAAGAATTAGTTGCTTTTGGTTACATGGCAAGTCTTAAACCTTTTATCCAACTCTGTGAATCGATCCACCAGCAAGCAGCAATTCTAACTCCTTTAGAAATAGTTCCTTATGCCGATCACGCTTTGAAAACCTGGAGGCGATCGCACGCTTTAGTTCTACGAGGCAGCGTTGAAAAACTACCTTCTCATTTAGAAGGTTATGAAAATGTGGGTCAACAATCGAGTATTAGTAATGATACTAAATTTGAAATTGAACAGCTTGCTGCTGATAGTTTTTCCGAAGCAGATTTTGACCCTTTTGCAAGTGCTTTTGAGCTAAATGAATTGCAGTCAGCTTTTGAACCAGATACAGAAGATGAACAAGAATTTGACCCCTTAACAGCATCTTTAGAATTAGGTGAATTACAATCTGCTTTTGACCTAGATACATCTGAAGATTCAGAGGCTTTTGATCCTCTTGCAGTAGATAGTTTAGAACTTGGTAATTTACAATCTGCCTTTAACCTAGATATACCTGAAGAAATAGCCGCCAAAATTCAGCCAGAAGTTCAAAATTCTTCTCTGCCAAACAACGTTCCATCTGTCGAACAAGTAGAGAAGATGGTGAGAGTTCCAGTTTCCCAACTTAAACAATTTAATACCCTTTTTGAGCAATTAATTTTAAACCGTAACAGTATTAATTTGCGCGTAGAACAATTGCAAAATGCCATGTCTTGGATGGGTCAAAGAATGTTGCAAATGGAACGTTCCAATACTCAGTTAAAACAGTGGTATGGTCGTGCTTCGGTTGAAGGACTTCTAAGCGACAAAGAGCAGCTAGTATTGAGTTCAGTTGACACCTCAAACAAAAAGCGCGATCGCTTTGATAGTCTAGAAATGGATCGCTACAGTGACATTCATCTTATCTGTCAAGAACAAATAGAAACCATCGTTCAATTACAAGAGGTGGCAAAAGATATCGAGCTTGGAGTTCAAGAAGTTCATCAATCAGTACGAGATCTTCACTACACCACCAAGTCCATGCAGGGTAACGTTACTCGCACTCAAATGTTACCTTTTGCCGATGCAGTTAAACGTTTTCCTAGAGTAATTCGCGATCTTAATCTTCAGTTTAATAAAAAAGTAGATCTTAAAATTATCGGCGAAAGAACTCTTTTGGATCGTTCTGTAATTGAAGCTTTAGGCGATCCTTTGATGCACCTGTTGCGTAATTCCTTCGATCATGGCATTGAAGACAGCCAAACTCGTATTGCTGCTGGCAAACCAGAAGTAGGAACAATTACGATCCAGGCGAGTAATCAAGGAACTTATAGCGTCATTACCTTGAGCGATGATGGCGGGGGAATTTCTCTAGATAAAATTCGCGATCGCGTCTGTAAAATGGGCGTTTCTCAATCTGAAGTGGTACAAATACCAGAAGCAGAGCTACTTAACTTTATCTTTGAGCCTGGATTTAGTACAGCACAAAGAGTCACAGAACTTTCGGGCAGAGGCGTGGGCATGGACGTTGTCAAAACCAATCTAGAAGAAGTTCGCGGTAATGTTCAGGTGTCTACTGAACTAGGAAAGGGAACAACTTTCACTCTGAGGATTCCTTTTACATTATCTATTTTGCGGGTAGCAATTATTGAACAAGGAGACATGGTTTTTGCCATTCCTGCTAATAGTATTAGAGAGTTAATACCTCTGGAGTTAGAGCCAATCTTAACTTCCGAAAATATTAAAAAAGTAGATTGGAATCAGTCACAAATTCCCCTAATCGAAATAGAAAAAATACTTGTCTATGGTCGTTCTCATAAGGCTTTCTATTTAACAGGAGAACCCACTATTAATCGCCCTATGACTTTAGTAGTCGGGGATAAACAATCTTATGCTGCCTTGAAAATTGCTCGCTTTTGGAATGAGCAAGAATCCACCATCAGAACAATCGAAAGCCCTATTTCTTTACCTCCTGGGGTAATTAGTTCTGTAGTTTTTGGCGATGGTAGAGTTATTCCTCTAATCGACCCGATGGCATTAATCGATCGAGGTCTAATTAATTCTTTTGCAGACGATCAATCTGATTTAGATCTGCCAGAAATTAGTAATATATCGACCACACCAACTATTCTGGTAGTCGATGACTCGATTAATGTACGTCGTTATTTAAGTCTGACTTTAGAAAAAGCAGGTTATCAGGTTGAACAAGCCAAAGATGGTCAAGAGGCTGTAGATAAACTCATTGGCGGGCTTTGGGTACAGGCTGTTATTTGCGATTTAGAAATGCCTAGACTAAATGGCTATGGGGTTCTCGAAGAAATTAAAGAGCGACCTGAATTTGCCGATCTTCCTATAGCAATGCTGACTTCTCGTAGTAATGAAAAACACAAAAAATTAGCTATGAATTTGGGTGCTGCGGCTTATTTTTCTAAACCATATGACGAAAAAGAGTTGTTAAATAAATTAACTGAATTATTACAGCATTAGACTATTGCGATTAATATCGGCAATGGAATGATGCCATAACCTTTTAAGTAAACATAATTTTACGCATCATAAAAGCCATCAGACTAACTGCACAGACAACTGCTAACTGTCCTGGTAAAGGATGAATTGAATAAATGGCGATCGCTTGCCATAAAGAGTTTATACCTTCTCCTAAACCCGTTGAATAGTAGATCGCCGTTAAATAAATCAAACCGACTAAATGAATAACTATCAATCCAGCCAAACAACTAGCAATCAGAGAAGAGAATCGCACCAAAGTTAGAAATGCTAGCCAGCCACAAAGCCAAGCACCAAGTATAAACCCCAGAAGATAACCAAAATTGGGCTGCTGTAAATAACTCAATCCACCGCCTTGGTCAAATATAGGTAGTCCACTAATTCCCAACAGCACATAGGCAGTTTGCGAGATTAAAGCAGCATTTTTTCCACCTACACAGGCAATGAATAATGCTGCACCAATTTGATAGCTTACTCCTAAAGTATGAACTCCAAAAGTATCACCAAACCAAGACCAAGGGGCTGCAATAGTATAAGCGGGAATAAAAGTTCCACCTATAGTCAAAATTAGACCAACTCCTGCCCACAGGAGCATCTCAGGCACAGAAGGAACATAAGCTCGATTTGGCTTATCTAATCTAATGTCTAACTGATCTCGTAACCACTTATTTTCTTTTTGCAGACTCTCTAAATTTTGCTGCTTTTGTTGAGTAAGCTGTTGTAATCGCTCAATAACTTCTTTAACTGTACGGGGAGTGATTTCCCATTCGTAATCATTAATTTCAGCATTGGGCTTTGACGATTCTTTCAGGTTGGACATAGACTGAGGCTGTTGATGGCATTTTCCAGTTTAGCTTTTGATTAGCTATTTGTTGAGCAAATTAACAATTAACAATCAATACCAGTCCACCAGCCTGATGTCATAATGGTTCCTTGATAATGCTTAACTCTATTTACAGTCATAAAATAGGCATAGGCTTTGCCTAAAATTTGATTATCTAAACTATAAATATCAACCAACTGACGATAGTATTCGTTGAGACTTGAATCCCGCTGTGGTTGATAACCTTCTAATCGGTCTAAGCTATTTAAAATATTAGGATCAATAAAAGTAAGCAAAATTCCCCTAACTTTGTTTTTTCCTTCAGTCATAGCGGGATAACCAATGGGTAAAGCATATAAATGACCCCAGGTATAAGCAGGAATTTGTTCTTTTACTTTTCTACCGCAATAGTAAGCAAAGTTGGCTTCTTCTGGTTTGAGAGTGCCGTAGACAAAAACATTCAGAGTTAACGGGTCAGATTTCATTGGATAATTAATATCTGATAATTGATAATTAGGATTTAATCATTGAGAGTAGCTACTTGGAACGTTAACTCAATACGGACTCGCCAGCAGATTGTCATTGACTGGCTACAGCAACATCAAGTAGATGTTCTTTGTTTACAAGAAACTAAGGTACAAGATCATGAGTTTCCGCGATCGCCTTTTGCAGATTTAGGTTACAATACCTACATCTCTGGTCAAAAATCTTACAACGGTGTCGCTATTTTTAGTCTTCAGCCTCTAACTGAAATTAGTTGTGGCTTTAGTCCAATTCTGGGAAATGAGGCACAAGATTTTGATGAGCAAAAGCGAGTAATTAGCGGTGTGATAAATAACATCCGAATTGTTAATCTTTATGTTCCTAACGGTTCGGCGATCGCCAGTGAGAAATATGAATATAAACTAAATTGGCTCAAAATTTTGCGGAAGTACTTGGAAACACTACAGAGTCAAAAACAAGAAATATGTGTCTGTGGCGATTTTAATATTGCCCTAGAAGATAAGGATATTTATACTTCCAAGGGCAGAGCCAATCATATTATGTCTTCTCCTGTTGAGCGAGAAGCTTTGAAGCAAATAGTGGAATTAGGCTTTCAAGATGTTTTTCGTAAGTTTACTGCTGAGGATGGACATTATAGCTGGTGGGATTACCGCGCTGCTGGCTTTAATCGCAATCGAGGTTGGCGTATCGATCATCATTATCTAACTCCAAAACTATATCAACAGGCAACTAAATCTTGGATTGATGTTGAACCCAGGAAACTAGAAAAACCTAGCGATCATGCTCCAGCGATCGTCAAATTTTAATGTACAACAGCGTTACGAACCCAGGTTATATTTGGGCGATCCGTAAACGACAGACTTCGGTGGAGGTGCGGTACGTGACAATCAAAAGATTAATGAACTTTATTGCCTCTCAAACGGCTTTAGGTCGCGTAGGTGTGCAGACGATATTGGTGGGGCGATCGCATCCCTATTATCCGAAGATAACCGCTGGGTCAATCCCCAGAGAATTGAAATTTTTAAAAATGTTTGTTAACCATCCCAACTGGACGGAGTACAAATAACTGATGAAGATTTGGCACAACTAGAGAAAATGTTATTTTCGGCTAAGGAGATTTAAAAGCAGAGATGTTTTTGAGCAGGTTTGAAGTTATTTATGGCTCGCATAGCTAGACAAACAAAGCAGGGTTTAATCAAGAAAATATTAGCTTAAAGATAATTCCAGCGAAGGAAGTGCTTTAGCTGGAATAAAATTTTGCTCAACTAAGATCTGATAAAGATCGACCTCGGTTTCAAGAAGGCACGCATGACCACTTTGAGGTAATATTGCCATTTTTGCTTTGGGCATTAGATTAACTAGTTTTTTAGCTTCTGCCACCGAAGGCAATAAGCCATCGGCTGCACCAGCAAGAATCAGGCTAGGAATTTTTAAACTACGTAACTCCTCATCAGCGATTTTAAAATCTCTAAGCAGAGATAAACGCCAGCTAATTACCTGGGGTGACAAAGATTTCATGCTTTCTATTAAGCTAAGGCGATCGCATTCATTAATTCGATTTAGTTGAGCCAAAAAAGGTAATAACCCCGCAGCCGAGTAGCGATGTATCCAGGTAGGTAGCCAAGGAGTAATATCCACGCCTAAACCTAAAATAGGTATCTGGTTAGAAGAGGAAGCGGGGTTGACTAAAACTAGTTTTTTAATCAATGATGGTGCGGCTAAGGTGGTTTTAAGTGCCAAACAACCGCCAAAAGATTCACCACACAGATATACTTCTTTATTCGTCTTACAGTTTAATTCAGATTTAATCAGCCTTACAGTATCCCTAGCTAAATCTTGCCAATTACTGTAGTTGTCGCTACGAATTGTTAGACAACGCAAATCAAAACGAGCTGCTAATTTATCTGCCTGGGTTTGAAATAGTCTGCCTGTACCATCCATTCCAGGAAGATAGACGAACAATGGAGCATCTCGATTGACCTTCCTCGCTTCAATAAAATCTACGCTATGTTCAAAACTCATAAATTAAAAAAAATAAATATGTAAACCAAAAAAATTAAAACTTAAAATTACTTAATATTATCTATTGTCTTATATCTCTCTTCAAAGATAAATTTTTATATACTTTTCTTTATATTTGGTTAACGGCAAATAGAGAAGGATATAAATACCTGCTACATTTTCCTCACTCCTTATACTTCATTCCTCATCCTTTATAAGTCCCTTCTTGTAATAACTCTGTGATCTGATTCTGGCAATAGTTAGTTAAGTCTGTAGCCAGTATTTTCGCCTGTTTACCTTTATACTCCTGCTTTTGTGCCGTATTTATCAAGTAGGGACGACCGATCAATACTTTAACGCGGTGGTAAACTAGCATTGGATGTAACCCCTGGTGTTCAAAAAATGGTTCATGGCGATCAAACTGCTTAAGCCAACTAATAGGAATACTGGGATAATTCGTTTCTGCTAAAGAAGCGATCGCTACTGGCAAAACAGCTAAATTGTTAACAGGAACTTTCCAGGCTAAATGAGCAAAGCCACGCTGAAATTCGCCTATCTCGTAGGGTGCGGTAGGCTCGATCATTGGTCTAGTACCTTCAGGAAATAAACCAACCCACTGTCTAGAAGCAAGAAGATTGTTTGCCTGGGCAAAAAATTGCTTTTGTCTTTGATGAGCTTCAGCCAGGGGAAAGCAGCCTAAAGAATTAACAATTTCTTTGACCACTGGAGTTTGTCCCATGTAATGATGACAGGCAATTCTTAAAGAATAAGGAATTGTTTTAATCAGAATTGGCGCATCTAAAAAACTACGATGGTTGCTAATAACGATAGTCGGAATATCTTGGGGAATGCGATCGCCATAAGATAGAGTTAAGTTTAGATTAACTGCCGATATTATAGATTGAGCGATTAAACGAGGTGGAATAGATGGCATTTAAACAGATTATCAGCTGATCTGAGGCAGGGTAAATAATACCTTACCTTGATGTTGTTGGTGGTTTAGGCTTATCTATAGTATGAAGCACTACCCAACAATTAACAAAGGTTTTATATTTTCTCGGTTTACAGAAATTATATTGAAGCTGAAATTATTAATTAAAGGTTAATACAGTTTTTCGATCACTTTGTTAACGAAGTCGAAAAATTCTTAAGTATTTTCCTCAACCCAAATTAACTATCATGTTGTGATTGATACTGTTTATCTATAGTTCTCAAAATATATTCAAATCAATTAAAATCCGCCGATTTACTAAAATATTTGTTATTAGAGAACTTTAAAAGCTAGATTAAGGCGTATTGAACGTTAATTTATCGGCTATATTGCGCTTAAATACTAAAGGCTATGAAAGATTATCCTTTTTTTAAGCGAGCGCTTTTTTTAAATGAATAATTCAGATCATCATCATAAATTTGCTTTAACTACTCCCCTTTATTACGTTAATGGAGTCCCTCATATTGGTAGTGCCTACACTACTATGGTGGCTGATGCTGCTGCTAGATTTCAGCGTTTACAGGGAAAATCTGTTTTATTGATTACTGGAACAGATGAACATGGACAAAAGATTCAGCGTACTGCTGTTGAACAAAACTTAGAGCCTCAAGTTTTTTGCGATCGCAATGTTGCAAGCTTTAAATCTCTGTGGTCACAATTAAACATCAAATACGATCGTTTTAGTCGTACCACTGCGCCTAATCATCAAGCAATTGTTAATGAATTTTTTAATCGTGTCTGGCAACAGGGTGATATTTACCTTGATCGCCAACAGGGTTGGTATTGCGTCTCTTGTGAAGAGTTCAAAGAAGAACGAGAATTAATCGACAATCATCATTGTGCTATTCACACTAGCAAGCAAGCAGAATGGCGAGATGAAGAAAATTATTTTTTTCGTCTTTCTAACTATCAGCAATATTTAGAAGAATTATACGAGTCTCAACTAGACTTTATCCAACCAGCTACTCGACGCAATGAAGTTATCAACTTTGTCAAACAAGGTTTAAAAGACTTCTCTATTTCCCGCGTTAATTTAGACTGGGGTTTTCCAATTCCTGTAGATAAAAAGCACACTATATATGTTTGGTTTGATGCTCTTTTAGGCTATGTTACTGCTTTACTTGAAAGCGATCAAGAACCGACTTTAGATAATGCCTTGTCTCAATGGTGGCCGATTAATCTACACTTAATAGGTAAAGATATATTGCGTTTTCATGCAGTTTATTGGCCCGCTATGTTAGCGTCTGCTGGTTTGCCTACGCCAAATAAAGTGTTTGGTCATGGTTTTTTGACCAAAGATGGACTCAAAATGGGAAAAACTTTGGGCAATACCGTCGATCCCTTTGAGCTAGTAGATAAGTATGGTGCAGACGCTGTACGCTATTACTTCCTCAAAGAAATTGAGTTAGGTAAAGACGGCGATTTTAATGAAACTCGTTTTATTGAAGTGCTTAATAACGATTTAGCTAATGTCTTGGGCAACTCGCTTAACCGAACTCTGGGAATGTTAACTAAATATTGCCAAAGTAAAGTTCCGCAGTTAAACAATGATGACTATGATTTAGACCATCCACTTTCTAGGATTGGTATAGACTTAGGCGATCGCGTTGCTTTAGCTTACGAAAATCTTCAATTTAGTCAGGCTTGTGAAGAAATATTAACTTTGGTGCGCTCTTGCAATAAATATATTGATGACAGTGCGCCTTGGAGTTTATTTAAGCAGCAAAAGCAATCTGAGGTAGAACATATTTTATATGCCGTCTTAGAGTCTGTACGTTTGTCAGCTTACTTGTTGTCTCCTGTGATCCCCGACATCAGCACCAAAATTTATCAACAGTTAGGGTTTGACTGGGATTTTAACAGCGGTAATCAAGCACAGACTAAAGAAGATTTTTTGATCCATTCAAAGTGGGGCAAACTGTCTATTAATAAAAAACTAGATAAGGCTAGTCCAGTCTTTTCTAAATTAGAATTACCGTCGAAAGATTAAATTATCACGAGTAATTTAACACAGTATATTTTTTTACTGATATAAGGTTACTAGCATAAACGACAAGCCACCGTGACATTATCGTTGATATTGAAGCCTATCTATACTAACTAATGTTAATTATAGATAGAAAATTGATTATTTACTTTAACAGTAAACTTTACACCGCGTAAAGTGGTCAAAATTTTAAAAGCTTGATCTTTACTTATAAAACTAGAATACTCGGTTTGGCTGCTTTACTCAGTCAGTAATTATAGGGTTAACCCACCCAAATAGAAAAACTTTTTTGTATAAAAAACGAGGCTTAATAAAATGTTGGACAACTTCGGAAGTGACCCTATCTTTACATCTGAACAGATTTTAGAAAATAGAGGACGGGTGGGAATTTTTATTGATGGTTCAAATTTGTTTTATGCTGCACTACAGCTAGGTATTGAAATTGATTACAGCAAACTCTTGTACCGTCTTACGGGAGGTTCAAGATTACTCAGATCATTTTTCTACACGGGAGTAGATCGCACTAACGAAAAACAACAGGGCTTTTTACTATGGATGCGCCGTAATGGTTATCGCGTCATTGCCAAAGACTTAGTACAGCTACCAGACGGCTCTAAAAAAGCCAATCTAGACGTAGAAATTGCCGTAGATATGATGGCTTTGGTATCTGCCTATGACACCGCCGTATTGGTCAGTGGCGACGGGGATCTTGCTTATGCAGTAGATGCAGTTAGTTATCGTGGTGCAAGAGTAGAAGTTGTCAGCTTGCGATCGATGACCAGCGATAGCTTAATTAATGTAGCCGATCGCTATATTGATTTGGATCAAATAAAAGAAGATATTCAGAAAAATACCAAACATGGCGATCCCTATCGCAGTTTTTCTGGGTTTGGCATCTTGGATGATTAGAAAATCCCTGAGGAGGAAGGCATTGCTTTTCTCCTACGGTTTATTGTTGGTGTTATTGCTGGTTATTTTTGTGGGCTGTCAAACGTCGCCTCCTAATCTCAAACCTAAACCTGAACCTGAACCTAAAAGTACAGAGAAGACTAGATTAGATACCCAATTATTGTTAAACAACGCCATTTTAGAGCAGTCTAATCGGCAAGAAAATACAGTCTGGAAAATTAGGGCTGATACTATTACCTACAGTGAAGACAAAAAGATCGCTAATTTGAGTCAGGTTGTGGGCAATTTATTACAAGATGGCAAAATAATCTTGCAAATTAGTGCTAACAGGGGAGAAGTTCGAGATAATGGCAACGTAATAGTTTTAAAAGAAGATGTAATTGCCAGCGATCCCCGCAACCAAAGCACCATTGAAAGCAACATTGTAGAATGGCGACCTCAAGAAAATTTGTTATTGATCGAAGACAGCTTAAAAGGTATCCATTCTAATTTAGAAATTACTGCCAAATCAGGCAAGTATTTTACTGACCGTGAAAGCTTAGAAATACAGGGTAATGTTATCGCTACGACGGATAAACCTGCCTTGCAGTTAACCAGCGATCGCCTGACCTGGAATGTTGCTCAAAACCAGCTCAAAAGTCCTGGCGCGGTCGAAATAGTAAGCTTTGACAAAGATGAAACCGTTACCGATAAATTAGTGAGCGATCGCGCTGAAGTTAATTTAACTCAAAACATTGCCACTCTATACAACAATGTTGAATTTATATCGCTTCAGCCAAAATTACAGGCTGCTACAGATTTTTTCACCTGGAATTACCAAAAGCGGATCGGTAAAACAGATCGGCCAATTGAGATTTTAGCTCGCGATCGCCAAACTAGCCTTACAGGTAACGCGGGCGAAATTGACCTTCGGCAGCAAATAGCCAAATTACAGGATGGAGTGCGGGGAATTAATCAGCAAAAGCAATCAGAATTATATGCTCGTCAATTAACCTGGAAAATCGATACAGAAGAAATTACAGCAACCGATAATGTAATTTACGAGCAAGCAGATCCAAAAGCCAGATTAACGGGAGAAAAAGCAGTAGGTACTTTGAGCAACAACAACATCGTTGTCACCAGCGATGGCAAAAAACAAGTTACTTCAGTTATCGATAACTGAGTCATACTAAATCCTGTTCAGATAGAACACTTTAAGGTCAGAGGTCAGAGGTCAGAGGTCAGAGGTCAGAGGTCAGAGGTCAGAGGTCAGAGGTCATATGATGTCCGCTAAATGAGCCATAATATAAATTAGGGTGCAATTAAAGGTGCGATCTCTATGCCAGGATGGGAGTATCTTAAACAGATGGAACGCGCGATTGCGCGTTCCACGACCAGTACATACCGAATCAAGTTTATCTGAACAAGAGGAATGGAAAAAAAAATCTGGCAATTCAAGTCGAACAAGTTCGCAGTTC
>JBBSPC010000138.1:0-12330 GCA_038259125.1 Chroococcales cyanobacterium
CCAAACACACCTTTAAGCGCAGCGATCGCATCTTCTGCTGCTGCCCAAATACCGTCTTCTGGTTCGTTTCCTGTTAATTGGCGTACGCCATAATAATAGATTGCCCCTTTTAATTGTTCTTGATGAGCGCGATTTTTAAAGTTGACTTTGTTGATCGGATCTACTAATTTTTGCAAAATACCGTCAGTTGCTTGGGCTGCTTTATGTACCAATAAACCAGTCATTACTAATTGATGCTTTAGTCCTTCGTGCTGCATAAATTTTTCGTATATGTCTAAATCATTTTCAGACATAATCTTTTCGATAGTTTGCACCATATTGGTAACTGTATCGCTGGGTTGTGAAGTCATTTCTAATTCAGCAATAGCTTCATCAATTGCAGTTAAACTTTTGCGATCATCCTCTAACATATCTGTTAAAGTTTCTGTGACTTTTTTATTACCAGTACTTGCCTTTAATAACTTTTCTTCGTTGGAAATCATTAAATTCTGCAGAGTTTTCATATCTGCTAATTTACGAGCGATCGCATTTTTCTTGGTGGTTTCTAATGTAGCTGCCATAAGCTGCTTTTACTCCAATTTCTAATTAATTTTGTCTAATAATTATAGTCTGACGTTAATTTCAGGCAGAAACATCCTACTTATGGTTGATCGATGTTTTCATTTACTAATTGTTTATTGTTCATTGATGATTGTCCATTGTCCCTTCATAACGCTCCTGCTGCGGTTTTGTCTATGATGCTGCCACCGCTTAAGTGAGTAGTGATGTTAATAGCTTGCATTACTGGTTTGCCTGTTGCGCCGTTGGGATAATCGATAACGCTAACTGCACAGTTCCCCTGTTTAATGTTCCAAAAGTTATCTGGCTTTAAACCAAGCAAATAGCAAAGGATTACTTTGTTAATAGCATCGTGAGCTACTATTAATACTGTTTTGGGTGTGTCTGTATCACTGTAATCTGTGGCAATTTGATTCCAGGCTGCCACACCTCGATCCCAAACTTGCTGTAAGTTTTCGCCTTCTGGCATTTGAACTGTTTCAGGTTTATCTTTCCATTGTTGCAGCAAGTCAGGATACTCTGCCTGAATTTGGGTTTCTAACATTCCTTCCCATAAACCATGACAGATTTCAATCAATCCAGAAGTTGTTAGTAGTTTGACATCTGGATGTTCTTCCAAGATGATCTCTGCGGTTTCTTTAGGACGCATCATAGGGCTGGAGATGGCAAAATCTATAGGTACATTTTGTAAAAACGTGCCAGCTTTACGACTTTGCGATCGCCCGTTATCATTAAGCGGAATATCTCTAATACCCTGAAAGCGCGATTCTTTATTCCAGTTGGTTTCTCCATGACGCACCAACAACAAACGAGATCCTTGGTGAAATGGACGAGTAGGGGGAATAGGAATACCTAAATGGGATGTTTGATTAAGAGATTCTAGCTGTACAGGGTCGCCAAAACCCCCAGTAAAATTAAGAATATTGATACAGCAATTAGACTGCTGAATTGAGTGATAGCGATCGCTTGAGATGCCAATCGCACTCATAATTAGACAACGATTGATACCGTTATGAGCCACAATCAAAATTGTTTTACCTGAATGCTGGGCGATCGCCACACGCCAGAAGTCTTGTGCCTGTTGATAGAGAGCTAGTACAGGGTAGTGTTCTGTACCATCTTCGAGAATCATCTTAAATTCTTGTGGATTCTCTTTCCACTGACGATAATCATCAGCAAATCTGGACATTACTTCGTCTTTTTTTAGTTTTTCCCATAGAGGTAAATCAATTTCCATCAATTTGTCTGTAGGCTCTAGATCTGGGAGATTAGCTAAACCTGCATGAATCGTTTCTGCCGTCAGTTTTGCTCGCTGTAAAGGACTACAGTAAAAAGCATCAATCTGTACGTTACTGAGAGCTTGTCCTACCTGTTGCGCGTCAGCAATCCCTTGATCAGTTAAGACAGATTCATTACAACGACCCTGAATTATCTTCTGAGCGTTATAGGTGCTTTGTCCATGACGAACGATAATCACACGAGTAGCCAATCTTTTAATTCTCCAAATTGATTTACCTCAGTTATTGTATCCACAAACCGAAGAATCTTCAGGATCGTAAGTTTTTATTCATTAGTTGCCAAAAAAGGCGTTGCTTATTTGAGGTATGAAACCAATAATAGTGTTCGTAGCTATTAGCTATTAGCTTTTGATGAACTTTATTTCTTAGATTACAAAAGTAATTAATTCACTGTCATACTCCGATTCAGCAACGCCCCAAAAAAAAGTCAGAAAAAGGTATTGAATTTGTCAAAAGATTGATAAGTATTCTCGGAAAGGGGATAATGCCAAAGGCGTATAAGAAAATAATGATTATTAATTTCCCTATCTAATGACACTTAAGCGAATAATTCTAGCTTTACTGACCGTATTTGCGATCGCCATGATTGGTTTTTCTCTAAACAACAGTCTTTCTCAACCACAGATCCAAAGCCGTTTAGAGCTATATCAAACTAATTTAGTCCTCCAGGTAGCAGAATTTAAATCTAGTCCCACAGATGAGTTCGATCTCAACAGTGCAGTTAATTCCTTAGTGGGCGAAGATCCTTATTCCGCAGCCAGCAAGCAATATCAAAAAGTCCGCCAAGAATCAACAGCTAGTCGTCAGACTTTTAGATCAAAGCTAAAGCAGCTAGAAACATCCACCAATATAGACAGCAATAAGCAAGAAGCAAACGCTGCTGAGGAAAGACAGCTAAAGCAGCAAATAGGCGCATTAGATCGCTTTATTAATGAATTGAGTGTAAAACAGGGAATCTTAATGGCGGTACAGGATAAGCCAGAAGAGGCGATCGCCATTTGGGAGCGGGAAATTAAGCGGATCGATAACCCTGAAGATAATTATGTGCAAACGGCAACGCTACTTAAGCAACTATGGCAAGGTAAATCTCCAGAATTAGAAGCAAGCATAGAAATTATTCAAAACAATTTAGATAGTTGGTTTCGCTATCAGGCTTTGGCAAAATTGGATCGGGTCAACAATCGCACAGATGATTTAGCTGCGCTACAAACTCAAGAAATACAAATTGCTACCAATTCAATCATCAAGCTAGCCGTAATTAGTGGTATTCCTGTTTTTGGTGGCATCGGCGGAGTAATTTTATTGGTCTTCTTAATTGTGCAGGGATTGACCAAAAAAGAGACGGCGATTCTGGCTACAAACTATAATAACGCTTGGGAAACTCCTTGGGATTGGGAAATAACCTGGCAGGTTTTGATTGTCGGCTTTTTCTTTATTAGTCAAGTTGTCTTACCTATTTTTGTACTACCTTTGTTGTTAGGTATTTTTAAGCTTAATCCTACTGATTTTCCTCTAAAAGCAAAAGCTCTATATGTCTTAGGAACTTATCTTTTGATGGCTGTTGGCGGAGTTTCTGTTTTGTATCTTTCGATTAAGTCTTTTCTTCCCTTACCTGAAGACTGGTTTAAGTTTAAGCTGAGAAGCAATTGGTTTGTTTGGGGGTTTGGAGGCTATTTGGCTGCTGTACCTTTAGTCTTGTTGGTGTCTTTGATTAATCAGCAAATATGGCATGGACAAGGGGGAAGTAACCCATTGCTATTTTTAGCTTTGCAAGCACAGGACAAAGTAGCGTTAGCAGTATTTTTTAGTACAGCCTCGATCGCGGCACCAATTTTTGAAGAGATAATGTTTAGAGGTTTTTTGTTACCTTCTTTGACCCGCTATCTGCCAGTGTGGGGCGCAATTGTCCTAAGTGGCTTTATTTTTGCGATCGCTCACCTCAGCTTATCAGAAGTTTTACCCTTAGCTACTTTAGGTATTGTCCTGGGAGTAGTCTATACGCGATCGCGTAATCTTTTGGCTCCAATGTTACTTCATAGCCTCTGGAATAGTGGCACCCTAATTAGTTTGTTTGTTTTAGGTAGTGGAGTTTAGTATCGTTTCGGCATCCCCCCAAGCTTAATTGGATAGACTACGTTAGCAGGACGTCTGACATCAATAATATTATCTATTAAAGGTGTTCTTGGCTGCTAATTTTTGATTTGCTGTTGCTATGTATAGGAAAAATGTGTCTATTCTGGCATTTACGTAGTTGGCGATCGCTATTGCTAATTAATTATCGATCATCAATAGATTCTTTCTTAGCAGCGATCGCTAACTGCACTTGAGGAATCTGCCGTAGCTGATCGATTACGTCTACTACCTGACCATGCTCTACGGTTTTATCAGCATTGATTATTACCGTAGTATTCGACTTTGTTTTAATCAGTTTCTCAATCTCGGTTTTTAACTGATTAAGTTGGGCGGGTTTACTATCTATAGTTAACTTGCCTTCTTTATCTAAACTTACAGTAATCTGTTTAGCCTTCTGGACTTCGGCAGTTTTAGCACCAGGCAGATTGACGGGTAAACCTTCAGAGCGAGTCAAATAGAGGCTAGAAACAATAAAAAATACCAAAATAGCGAAGATCACATCGATCATCGGCAAAATGTTAATTTTAGGTGGTAAATCTGGTTCTTCAGGTATGCGCATTGTTTAGATTGTTGTTAATTTGACAATGAGATTCAGAGTGAGATTATAAGTAACTATTAGCCCTTATTTTCGATAGGCTTCTTGCTGTTCATATTTATCAAGATGGATTAGCTCAAGCTGTCCCCCAACTTCTTGAATTAGGGCAATTTGCTGTAGGTATAGCCCTCGGAAAATACTGGCAAAAAATAGAGTGGCGATCGCCACAATTAATCCTGCTGCGGTAGAAATTAAAGCTGTGCCAATACCTCCTGTGACTCCTGCTGCCTGAGATGATTCTATATCACCTAATTTTAAAGAAGATAAAGAAGTGATTAGACCTAAAACAGTACCCAGCAAGCCTAATAATGGCGCAACACCGATTACTGTTTCCAAAGAATTATTAAATCGCTTCAGGATTGGTATTTCTGCTTGAGCAGCACTTTCTAATGCCAGCTTGAATTTTTCTGGTGTCGATCGCTCTAATGATAAAGCGACAGAAAAAATGCGGGCAATGGGCAAATTAAGGTGACGTTTGAGCATGATGTTAGCTGCTTGAGAATCTTCTCGATATTGGTTGAGCAGTTGTTTTATTACATTGTTTTGCCCACGGGATATCTTCAGCCAAAAAAGCGATCGCTCTAAAATTATTGCCACAGAGTAGATTGATAGCCCTAATAAGGGAATCATAACCACTCCACCGCTTTTAAAAAGCTGTAGTATATTTTCCATAAATTAAATCCCGTTTTAATAGATATAAATGTTAAAGCTAAATTGAACTTCTAACGCCTCTAAAGGAAACTCAAGAGGCAAAGGAGCAAAGGGAGCGGAATTTTGGACTGCATCTAAAGATTCTCGATCTACTTTTTCTGAGCCTGAGGTTTGGGTTACCCTGAGTTCTGTAATTTGACCATTTTTTTCAATATTAAAGCTTAGATAAGTTGTATATTCTTCCGCTCTGTAAGAGGGATTCCAATTGCTCTTTACTCGCCGTTTAACCTCGGCAAAATAATCGCTCAAGTCGATATCCTTGAGAGCATTTAACTGAGAAGGATTGAGAACATCTTTATAAGCTAAGGCTTCTGGGCTAAAAAACGCATCTCCGCCACCATTAGCAAGAGTTTTTTTATAATCTCCACCCAATAAACTAGAGGCACTATTACCTGTAACTGCCTCTGAACCTGATTTGGGAACGGTTTGGGATGGTTCTTTTGGTGGTAAACGGGTGGCGACAGAAGATTCTGGTTCAGGTTTAGTTTCTGGTTTTGCTAATTCTGGTTTTGGTTGTGGACTTGCTTCAGGTGTAGACTGGGGATCTGGTTTGGAGGTTGAAACAGCATCTGGATTTGACAATAGCGGCTGATTATTCTTAGGTAATTTAGTTAATTTGGGTTCGGGTTTAGGTTCTGGTTGTGCTTGTGGTTCTGGTTTAGGAGGTTCGACTGGTTCTGGTTCTGGTTCTGGTTCTGGTTTAGGAGGTGACGCTATCTGGGGGGCAGGAGTAGGTTGTTTCAAGGGAGTTGATGCTGGGGTAGGGGCTGTATCATCGCCGATTTCTCGATCGGTAGAAGTTTTCTTTGGCTCAACCTTTTTTTCGGCAACGGAATTTTCTGCTGCTCTTTTTTGCGTTTCTGGTGGTGGTTGTTTGCTAGATTCTTCGGGAGGAACAACTACAAATTCAATGGGTTTACTATCTTCAGGTTTATTTTTGGCAACAGGGTGAAAGTGTTGATAAATGCTAAAGATAAGTAAGCCCAAACCATGAATTAGGATAGAAGCTAAAACAAATAACAGAAGTTGTTGACGACGAAAACCAGAATAATTCTTGACTGGGGTTTCCTGATTGTCTCGATTTGCTAGTTTCACCTCTGCCATTATTCAAAATCGCCTCTTACAACCAAATAATTTACTGGGTAATTTTACTTGCATTTAACACTAACAAATTTAACTTACTGGTTGATGAGTTTTTAATAAGATATAGAGATTGCTTATTACAGATAGGCGACTGGTCAATTACTAGAAAAGTATGAAAGGTAACAGTAAAAGAAATGAATTATCTCCCTAAACGAAAAGTGATGAGAAGGGGCTATTTCACAGGCTAAGGTTGCAAAATCAATCAAGCCGATGCCAACCTTTGTCAAAGTATTATTTGCACAGATTCTAAATAAATCCACCTCTAGTAAGATTTAATCCTGCTCTTTAATTCAGTAATATTAACCCAACTAGACGACTGGTCTACTAGCAGCTTTAGATATTCCCATCAGTTAGGCAATAAGCAGGCTAGAAAAACAGAGCAATTAAGTTTAAGTTAACAAAACAAAGAGCAATTATGTCTGAAATCCAAAACAAAGTAGTTATCATCACAGGAGCAAGTAGTGGACTAGGGGAAGCTACTGCGCGTAGGCTAGCCAAACATGGAGCTAAATTGATGCTAGCTGCCAGACGAGAAGATCGCCTTAAAGAGTTAGTTGCTGAGATTCAAAAAGATGGTGGGACAGCCAAATATCAGGTCACAGACGTTAGCGATCGCAATCAGGTAGAAGCTTTAGCCAAAGCAACCCACCAGGCTTACGAACGTATTGACGTTTTAGTTAATAATGCAGGTTTGATGCCCCTATCACCTTTAGCTGCAAATAAGGTAGATGAATGGGAAAAAATGGTAGATGTGAATATCAAAGGAGTACTGTATGGTATTGCTGCGGTAATGCCGATCATGCAGCAGCAAAAATCTGGTCACATAATAAATCTTTCCTCAGTAGCAGGACACAAAGTATTTCCTGGAGGAACAGTCTATTGTGCCACCAAGTTTGCTGTTAAAGCTATCTCAGAAGGAATCCGACTAGAATCTAATGGTGAAATTCGTTCGACTAACATCTCTCCTGGGGCAGTAGATACAGAGTTAACCAACACTATTTCCCACGAGGAAACAGCAAAAAACGTCGATCAACTATATGGAGTAGCTATCGATGCCGATGCGATCGCTCGTGCCATTACCTATGCTATTGAACAACCAGGGGATGTGGATATTAACGAGATCATTATCCGTCCTAGCAAGCAAGAACTATAAAATCAAGCCATCTAATCTTGGAATCAAAAGTTTCATACCATTATCTATGCAGGAATAGTATTTGGCTGAGAATGTAATTGACTGGTTAGGATGCAACTTCTCTAGCATAAGCAGCGTCTGAGAAATTGTTAATATCAGAACTTAACCAAAGTTATTCAGATTTAGCTTATATTTCTATTTATGTTTCCTATTCTGTTTCTGCGTAGTCGATGGCGAAGATTAATTAGCGCGACGTTATTTACCGTTATAGCTTTTACCTTTATCCCTTCATCATTACAGGCGCAATCTCCTAAGTCAGGAGCAATTACCCTTAAGTCAGATGTTCAAGAATCTAATTCCCAAACAGGGATCATTACCGCTAGAGGGAATGTTCAAATTGATTATCCAGCCCGCCAAATTCAGGCTACTGCTACCCAGGCACAGTATTTTAGTCGTGAACGTCGCTTGATTTTAACGGGAAATGTTTATGTGATTCAAGAGGGGAACAGTATGCGAGCCGAAAGCATGACTTATTTAATCGATGAAGGTCGCTTTGTTGCTACCCCCAAAAGCGATCGCCAAGTAGAATCAACCTATATTATTACCAACCCACAATGATTACTAGTTAACAAAAAACCTGTGGCACTAATTTTAGAGAATATCCATAAGTCTTATGGCAAAAGATATATAGTTAACCGCGTTAATCTTCGGGTATCCCCAGGAGAAATTGTCGGACTACTTGGTCCTAATGGTGCAGGAAAAACCACCACCTTTTATATAGCTACAGGCTTAGTCAAGCCCGACGAGGGAACAGTCAAGTTAAATGAGCGTAGTATAACCACTTTGGCACTCCACAAACGAGCGCGTTTGGGCATAGGATATCTAACTCAACAGGCAAGTATTTTCCGGAATCTCAGCGTTCAGGATAATATTTTGCTGGTTTTAGAACAGACAGGAATTCCTCGTCCTGCCCGCCCGATTCGTCTAGCACAATTAATGAGGGAGTTTCGCTTAACAAGAGTAGCCAACACTTTAGGATCTCTGGTTTCGGGTGGAGAGAGAAGACGGACAGAATTAGCCAGAGCCTTAGCAGCAGGGCTAGACGGTCCTAAATATTTGTTATTAGATGAACCATTTGCAGGGATCGATCCGATTGCGGTGGCGGAGATACAGGAAATTATTGCTCAACTGCGGGATCGCCAAATTGGTATCTTAATTACCGATCACAATTTTCGAGAAACTTTAGCCATCACTGACCGCGCCTATGTAATGCGAGACGGTCAAATTTTAGCCTCTGGTGCAGCCGAAGAACTGTATAACAATCCTTTAGTTAAACAATATTATCTGGGAGATAAGTTTCAAAAATAAACCTAATACTAAATCCGATTTGAACAGAAGATTTTAAAGTGATACAAGTAGGTAAGTAAAATTAATTAGAAACTAGTTTGGGGAAATAATAGATAATAAGTTTGAATTTGTATTTAGTAACTCGATCATTGGCTAATGAAAAAAATTGCTCTTTTTGGTACAAGTGCAGATCCACCAACCATAGGACATCAAACTATTTTATTTTGGTTGTCCCAACACTTCGATCTTGTCGTAGTTTGGGCATCAGATAATCCTTTTAAACAGCATCAAACTTCTTTAAAACATCGTACGCAGATGTTGCATACGGCAATCAAAGATATTAATTTAGCTGATAACAATATTAGTCTGCACCCCGAATTAAGCGATCGCCGTACTTTAATTACGGTCAAGAAAGCCAGGAAAAAATGGGGACAAAAAGCGGAGTTTACTTTAATAATTGGTTCAGATATCTTACAGCAGATAAGTAGCTGGTATCGTATCGAAGATTTATTAAAAGAAGTAAAAGTTTTAATTATTCCCCGTGTAGAATATGATATCCAAGAACAAGATTTAGAAACATTAAAAGGAGTTGGGGGAAGAGTTGCGATCGCCAGTTTAAATGCCCCAAAAGTAGCTTCTAGCACTTATCGTCTGCAAAAGGATCAAAACTTAATTACTCCTGCCGTTAATGATTATATTATTCAACATAATTTATATGAAGTAGAAGCAAATCAGCATAGACAAGAAGAAACAGTATGAAAACTAATTCTCAAATTAAATCTGAAACTAAAATCAAATCAGAGAGTTTAGCTGATTTTAAAGTCGGTGTAGATAACGTTATTTTTTCGGTTGATACTACTTATAACCGCGTTTTGGTTTTGCTACGTAAAAGAAAAGAAGAACCTTTTAAAAGTCACTGGAGTCTACCAGGTACACTAGTACGTCAAGGAGAATCTCTAACCGATGCTGCTTATCGCACTTTAGCCGAAAAAATTCAGGTAGATAATTTATATTTAGAACAATTATATTCCTTTGGTAATCCTGGTAGAGATCCTAGAGAAGATCCTGATAGCTTTGGGGTAAGATATTTATCAGTAAGTTATTTTGCTTTGGTTAGATATGATAATGCCAAAATAATTACTAAATTAGACAATAATATTTCTTGGTATAAGGTAAACGAGATTCCTGAATTGGCTTTCGATCACGATCAAATTCTCAGCTATGGCTGGAATCGCCTTAAAAATAAGCTACAATACAGTCCTATTGCTTTTGATGTCTTGCCACCAGAATTTACTTTAAATGAAGTTTATCAGCTTTACTGCACAATTTTGGGTGAAAACTTTTCTGACTATTCTAATTTTCGTTCGCGTTTATTAAAGCTGGGCATTTTATTAGACACAGGAGTAAAAGTATCTCGTGGTGCTGGTCGTCCTGCAAGTTTGTATAAGTTTGAGTCAAAAGCTTTTGCACCTTTAAAAGACAAGCCTTTATTGTTTATTTGATTTGATATTATTAACTATTAGTAAAAATAAGATTTCTCAAAATTTGGACAACTTCTTGCGGTTTTAAAACTGGAATCTTATTCATAGATCATAAATATAATGCGATCGCTAAAGGAACAAATTACGTTAAAGCAGTCAAAGATGATAGAAAACCTATTCTAGATTTAGTTTCGTCTCTTTTTGGCAAGATTTCTGCAGCTCGTGGATATGTATCCCAGCCTTTTAACAGTAATAGTTATAGATAATGCTCCGATTCATACCAATAAAGCATTTAAAGCAAAAATAGTTCAATGGCGACAAAACAAGTTAGAAATATTTTGGTTGCCAACTTACTCTCCTCACTTAAATTTAAGCGAAATTCTCTGGCGATTTATGAAATATGAATGGGTCGAAACAAAAGCTTACTCTAATTGGAAAAGTTTGATATGTAGAGCAAGTTTTAAAATTATTTGGCGATCGCTATGTAATTAATTTTGCTTAAATACTTATTTGCTAATTTGACCGGTCAAATTATCTTTAACAATTTACTATAAAAGTAAACTAATGTATCTTTTTTAAGTGTTTAAAAAACAAGATGATATATTAGTAATTGAGGACTTAGAGTCTTCTTTGACAGAGATTACAGGTTTATCCACGTTCAATCAAGGAGGCTAAAAATCTGTTTCATCTAATATCTGTCTCGTTAAATAAAAACAGTAACGCCCAACTAGAAAGCTGATATTTTCTCAATTGGAAATAAGGGAGATAGCCTACGGTCATTTTTTGTTCTGTAGAACTCCAAATTGAGTTAATTATAAGAGAAAATCTCTCGGTGAATTTAGCTAGGGTGTTATTGTTTCTAGAGAAATACCCAATCACTTCACATTTAGGGAGAGAACGGTTATGAAACCTATGATTTGGCATCCTGAGCCGAAGGATCGAAAAGTAAATCAGTACCTCGAGCAGACCAATCACGAACCTTGGATAGCCATACTAGGGGGAATCTTGATAGTCGTATGTTCTTTTACACTTTTAGTCTTGTTAGGCACTTTTTGAGAACCCAGGTTAAAGAAGTATAGATGGGAAATTAACCCAATAACAGAGCGATCGCCCTACTTCCCACCCCGAATATTCGTGCGTTACCTCAACATTAGTGCTGCGATCGTAGCACTAGTGGAAACGACTATCTCTCGTCAGATCGAGAAACTTTGAAATTAGTCAGTAGTTACTAATTATTTAGAAACAAATCCAAAGGAAAGTGACCGTATGTTCCAGCAACCGAGTCATCTTCACTTTGATAAGAAATAAGAACGCCTCGATATTTTCCTGTATATTTGTTTGAGTAATAAGACATTTTCTGAGTACTAAATTTTAGATAAATTGGTGATAAACTTTGAGAAGCCTCATCTTGCTCCAAATTAATTTGATAGCCAAAAGCTTCTAGATAACTAGCTAAGGTTGCAAAGCCTTGCTGAAAATTATCGGCGCAAATCCCCAAATTTAGCGATGACGATAAACTGGCTATCAACAGTAAGCTGTTACGGAGTTCCTCTAGTTCTGCTAACGGTTCGGTATTGGTTATTTGGATAGAATCGTCGTATGACTTGACGATTTTTAAAGCTAACCCTAGAGTTAGATCGGGTGGTTGTGATGCAGACATAATAGGGTTGTAGACTTAGCTTTTTATCTAAATCTATTTATAAAAGATGATTGTACATCAAGATTCCCTTATCCTGTCCGAGTATCCTCATTCTTCTCACTTTCTACTAACTAACTGCTCAATTTCTCTCACTATTGATACCTTTATTTCTCATGTTCCAAATACCGTTTCTCTATTTAATCAACATTGTTGGTGGTCACAAGGTATAACTTGGAAAAGCGCACTCAACAATCTGAGATTAATTATTCAACCCTATATCTTTTACTGTTTAA
>JBBSPC010000139.1:0-12308 GCA_038259125.1 Chroococcales cyanobacterium
GAATTGAAGGTGTTTTTAATGAAATCCAGAATACTGGTCGTAATCCAGAACGATTACTCAACAAGACTGTTGGTGGCTTGGCTACTCATATGGCACTCAAAATGACCTCTCATACTTTGTGGCTTTTCTTGCGTCGTCATTTTGAGATTGATGTTTTGACTTTTCAATCCTCCTCAGCTTACTAAAATTTAATTCACACCAGGCGTGTATTAGATTTTAATAAGCTTGGGCAAATAGAAATAAAGACCAAGGGCAAAACTCAGACAGTCAATCCCGATGCTTTACTCTATTCTGACTACCGTTATGTCGATACAGTCCACAGTAGCCAGGGGAAGACAGCCAACTACTGCATCTATGCTGCTGGTTCGGGTAAATCTTTGACGGTGGGTCAAGAAAGTTTTTATGTGGCAGCCTCTAGAGCCAAACACGAATTCAAAGTCTATACCTCTAACACTAAAGCTTTAGGACTATCGCTAGAGAAATCCAGAGGGCAAGAAAACGCTCTAAGCCTCGTTATGAAACAACAAATAGATCGGCAATTATCAACACCAACGAGAGAACAAGAGTTTAAATTACTCGTTGCTGCTAAGTATTTAGTTGAGCAAGCGGGTCAATTAGACCCGCAAAATCTTCATGTCAAGAGCTATAAAGCTTCAGATGGGACAGAAATAAAACGCGATAAGAATTCTCTAACTATTACCCTGATGGGTAAAGAACTCAAATTCGACCGAGACAACGCCACCGTCAAAAACACTTTTACTTATGCTGAAATCGAAGGTCAAATCCAAGCCAGAAGCGACCAAATGCAGCAGCATCTCAAACTCACTCGCACTCAAAGTCAATCTAGAACAATTGGCAGATAATGAAACCAACAAATTCGAGCAACCAACAATCCTCTATTCTCTATATCATTCTCATGCCCATACTTTTGTTACTTCTATGGGCTGTTCAAAATCCAGATGTAGCGCTACCACTTATGGAGCAACCCATTTTAATCTTGCCCTATTTAGTAGAGCAGTTTGGACTGCTTAAGGTGGTCGCCTTCACAGGAGTCACAATTTCCTGCTGCTTGTTGCTCCTAATTTATTCCAACGGTCATCAAAACAGCAATGTACTGCGGGGGGCGCAAGTCATCCCTGCCCGTCGACTCAAAGCCCTGCTCAAAAAACAACTAAGATATAAAAATCAGCCCCAACTAACCATAGCAGGGATGCCAATTCCTGCGGAATATGAAACTCTTGGTTTTTTTATGTTTGGTTCTCCAGGCAGTGGTAAGACTCAGGCTATTAGTCAAATGGTGGGAGTTCTCAAACAGCGGACTAATTTTCGAGGTATAGTTTTTGACCGTAGTGGAGAGATGTTAGAGAAGTTCTACGATCCCACTAGAGATCTGATTTTTAATCCTTTTGATGCTCGTTCTGTACACTGGAGTCATGTCGCAGAAGCTGCTAGACCTGAGACAATGGCAGCAGGTTTAATTCCCCAGGAATCTGCTAGAGAACCTTTTTTCTCGAATGCAGGAAGGGCAGTGATGGCAGAGTTATTTCGCCAAACCAAAAGCAATCAAGAGTTATGGGAGTTGCTCAAGAGCGATAATCAAACATTAAGCTCATTCATCTCAGGAACTTTGGCTGCTCGATATTTAGGCGAAGAAAAAACAGCCACTTCTGTATTGTCCACTGCTTCTAACTACTGTCAGTTTTACGCTTGCTTAACTCAGCCTCAAAATCAGGCTTTGAGTTTTTATGATTGGGCAGCTAGTAGTAGTCCACGCTGGGTCTTTATCACTTTACGTGAAAATGATTCGGAACTACTTAAACCTCTCCATAGCTTAATTTTTGAGTTGATGCTTAAAGGTTTGCTCTCTAACGAAGAAAGAAGTATTAAAACGGCAATTGTTATTGATGAACTCGGAGCGCTGAATCAATTACCCAGTTTACATCGCTTATTAAGTGAGAGTCGTAAGTATCAGGGCTGTCCGATTTTGGGTACTCAAACTGAAGCCCAGATTACTAAAATCTATGGTCACGAAGATACTCGCATTATTTTACAGGGGACTAAAACTAAGTTGATCTTAAATTGTGCTGACCCTCAGACGGCAGAAACGATGTCGAGGATTATCGGCAAGCAAGAACTGCTTGAAACTACAGAAAACCAAAGTCGCTCTTATCGTTCTGGTAGAAATGGCAACGGTAGAACATTTAGCTTCAACCAACAGTTTCGCGAAATTTCTGCGGTGATGCCTGCTCAATTGCAGGATCTACCCAAACTCAAAGGCTATCTTAAGATTGCTAGTTTACCTACTGCTTTGGTTAAGTTGAAGGTTAATAAGTTTGCTCCTCGTGCTAGAAGATTTGTTCCATTACAGGATTCATTTCCCAATAACAAGCAACAGAGTATTGAGTCACAGTGGTCTAATTATCAATCGTGAAGTGAATAAGTTGCCAGTCGTCGGGCTACGATGGCTCGCTCAGTTAATCTTTGAGATGTTTTACACCTCTTCCTACGCCCGATTCGCTTCGCCGACTGGCTTGAATAATATTTTATTTAGCTATTAGGTTTTTAGCCATAGTAATGGGTGTCAAAAGCACTAGTCTCAGATTTCACTTAGATTCTGTATCTGTACATCGTAAAAAATCAGAATGATTATATTAAAAGATCAAGTAAGATTTTTTGAAAATCCGACAAACATTTTTCGCTTAAACATGACCTGAGAATTTTTTGTTGGCTTCCAGTGATATCAACTCTCATTATTTCTGCTTCATACTCTGAATTCTCAAAAAGAAAAACTTTTCCATTTTCTTTTCTTAAAGAATAGCATTTATGAATAAATTCACTTTTTTCCTGTATTTCTAAGATTTTGAGAGCAATCTTAATAAATTCATGCGCTCTCTTAATTTGCGTTTCTTTGGTTACCTGAAACACATCTTGCAGCAATTTTAGGTCATCAAGTTTAAAATTACTTTGAACAAAACCAGTATTACTTTTAATATTTAAAATAAATTTAAACATCTCGTTATATGACTCTGGATTTTTATCAAAATTGCTATATCTAAATACAACCAAGAAATTACGTTCTGATTTAGAGATAGTTATATTTTCGTAAGATTGTTTATTTTTGTTTGAATCGAAATCATAAGAAAAAACATATGATTTATTATCATGTCTGAAGATAGAATATCTTTCTATAAGAATATTAGATATGCTTATGATTTCCTCTTCATGATAAAACATATTGACAATATTTTTGAATAAATTATAATCATTACGCTGTAAAGAAATGCTTTGAGCAAATTCAATATTGTTGATTTCAAATAATTTATCCGATTCACCTAATTCATCTTTTTCTCTTGATATTGATATATTTTTCGATTCAGTTTCTTTGAAACTACATTCCCAAAAAGAAGCCCCATAAACTGAACAATTACAAATAAATGCATTATCAAAAACTGCTCTATTACAGTTTGCTTCATTGAAATCCGAGTTGACTATTTTTGCATTTGTAAAGTTTACATCATTCAAATTTGCAAAAAAGAAAGATACATGACTGAGACTAGTTTTATAAAAGCTTAATTTAATTAATTTTGAATTATTGAATTTTGCGTATTTTAAATTAGCATTGCTGAAATTAGCATCGCTGAGGTTGGCAGATAGAAAAAAAACAGATTTCAAGTCAGATCCTTCTAAGTTTGCATTTTCTAATAAAGAGCTATTTAAAGATACCCCTTGAAGTTTAACTCCTCTTAAATCTGCTTTACTTAAATTTATTCCATCCAGATCTTCATCATTTAGTTCAAGACCAGTAAGCTCTGGTATTACATCAGGGTTTTTATCTCTCCATTTATTCCATACAGTAACGCCTCGTCTAAAAACTTTAAGATGTTTCTTATTAGGGGAAAGAGCTTTTTTCTTTATTTCCCAGTTTGTCAGATTCGTTTGAGGATTTTGAACAAGTCTCTCTAGATCTTCTAAAGTTAAATCTAAAAAATAAGCAATTTTAGGAAAATGTACTTTGTCAGGCATTTGCTCGCCGTTTTCCCAACGCGCAATTGTTGACTGCGTAACAGGCGGATCAAATAGTTTGCCGAGAGAAGCTTGTGTAAGTTCGTTTACACTCCTAATTATTTTTACCAGTTTAGCTAATGGTTTGTCTGTTGATTTAAATAATGGATTAATGCCTGACACTGTTTAGCACCGCAAGTCAATATAGCTATAGTATATTAGCAAAAATCCATGTCTGACTTGAAAAGTTTTATATTAGCCTGCATTAAATATGAACACATCAAAAAAAAAGTCAAGTGCTTTCAAAATTATGTGATACTTTTAGATAAGAACTAATATTAACGCACAAAAGAGCCGAGACAGACAGGGTTCGCAATCCAAAGCAAAGATCCCCGTTATCGCTCGACTCTCTTTTAGGCAGCTTTCGCTGCTACCTATATTTTACTTGACCATAGTGAAATGTAGTTCAGCTTGGCGAGCAGCTTCTCTAGAGAGTCATGCATTTGTATCTCGGCACCCTACAAAACAAGAGAGCAACAACATGAATAATTCTGCAACGCAAGAAATATCATCTGATGAAGGTTGGTTTAACACCAAAAAAACTTCTAGATTTTTTGATCTTTCTGTTCACACTCTAAAGGTTTACCGAAAAAGGCACTGGTCTTTAGGTATTCATTATCAATACCTGAATTCTCGAACTATCAGGTACAACCTGAGACTAATTCAAGATTGGTTAGCTAATTTTGATGACCCTCAAAGTCATCAAAGAGGAATCGAGGTATATTTCGCTTCTCTACCCTCTAATCAAACTAAAAAACGCCGTCAACCTAAATAAGAATGAATTGAATTGCTCTAACTACTTTCTGTTAGAGCCTTCTAGATCCGTTTCAACTCAAGTTTATTGCCTTCTATCTTCAATTTAGAAGGCAGTTCTGACTACACATTTTCGCTTCAATTAATGCATAAATATGACACTAAATAATAAAATTAAAGGAAGATTTTATCCTCTTCAAAGTGAAGAATGGCTTGAAACGGTCAAGCAATTAACTCATTCAGAGCTAAAGGTTCTTTACTATGTACGCTCTCTTGATCCATACAACAAAGGCATTTCTCTAACTCCCGTTCAGATAGCCAGTGATTTATCTACAGATAAATCTAAAATGCACCGTTCTACCGTAAGTAGAGCTTTAAAGTCATTGGATAACCAAGGGTTTATTCAAATGGAACTCCTCCAAGTTCAGATTAAAGTTAACCCTAAAGGTTTTCTCTCACTAGCAGAAATAGAAGATGTTGCACTCAAACAACCAAGTTGCGAACAGACAAGACAAGTTGTGACACAGCAACCAAGTGTGCCTGACCACAACTTAGAGTGCAGCCAGGCAACAGAAAGTGCGACCACGCAACAATTAGAAGCTGAAACCATCTCAGAGAAAGTGTTTCAAACTCCTAAGATCTCTAAGACTTATATAGACTTTAAAGACTCTCTCTCCGAAAGCGAGGGAGAGAATTATTTGAAGTTTGTAAAAGAAGCAATTAAAAACTTTCGGCAGCCAATACAAGATCTTGAAGCTTGGCTAGCTAGCAAGACAAAAGCAGGTAAAAATCGTTGGGAAGTTTATTATCAGAACTATCAATCGGATAAAAATGCTTGCAAACCAAAATTAGAAACGAATTCGGTTTCAGAAGCAACCAAACAAAAAGCGATCGCCAAGTATCAGGAGTATTTGAAACAACAAAGATCGGGATATGAAAAGATTGAGCATGGCAAATGTAATGAGGAAAACGGGTTAGAGACACTGATGAATAACCCTGATTACCAAATTAAAAGCATTGAGCAACTCGAAAGTCATTCCCAGCCAACTCCTAAAGCTTTTGGAAAATATATCGCCGAAGCAACAGAAAAACTTCGCGACTTAGGCAGGACAAGTTACTTTGCAGACTGCGAAATTAAAGGAGGTGTTTAGCATGAAAGAAGCAAACTTACCTCCAGCTAATATTGAAGCAGAAGAAGCAATTTTAGGCGGTATCTTGTTCGATCCTCAAGCAATTGCCAAGATCGAAGCTTTACTGAATCCCCAGGCTTTTTATGTCACCGCTCATCAGGAAATATACCAAATCTGTCTTCAACTCTATCGCCAAGGCAAATCTACGGACTTCATTAGCGTTAGTACTCATCTTAGCGATCTCGGTAGATTAGATAAAGTTGGTGGAACAGCTAAATTGGCTCAATTGCTGAACCGTACTATTTCAGCAGTTAACATCGATCGCTATGTCGATTTGGTTATAGATAAATTTCATCGCCGAAGAGTAATTGAAGTAGGTCATAAAATCGTTGATTTCGGCTATGATTCGACCCTCGAACTAGAGAAGCTCTTGAATAATTCGGAACAAGAAATATTCAGTGTTACCCAGCAAAGGATCAGATCGGGTACAGACCACAATAGCGAGATTGCTATGTCTGCTTTTAAGGAGCTTGAATCAAATGATCCGATCTATCCCACAGGCATTCAAGAACTAGATCGACTCATTATGGGACTTGAGCCTGGAACATTAACTATTTTGGCTGCTAGACCGTCAATGGGCAAAAGTGCGATCGCTCTTTATCTGGCTTTGCTACAGATAATTCAACATAAGTTACCTGTAGTTATTTTTTCTTTAGAAATGACCAAAAAACATATGGAATATCGGCTTTGGAGTTTGATAAGTCGTTTAGATTGCTATCAGTATTTAGATATAACGAGCATTAATGGCGATCGCCTTCGTAAATATCGTGCTGGGTCATCTGAACTCACTGATGCGGAAAATGAAAGTATCGCTAAAGTACTTGAAATTGTCGCAGAGTTTCCCCTTTATATGAATGAGAATCGAGGAATTAGTGTAGCGGGAATTGCTTCACAGGCTCGTCAAGTTAAGGCGAGAGAAGGTAAATTAGGTTTGGTAGTTGTTGATTATCTACAAATGATGGCATCTGACAGTGGAAGCAATCGCAGTTATGAACTTGGTGATGTCGGTAGAGGGTTACATCAACTAGCGGGAGAATTGAAAGTCCCTATTTTAGCTTTGTCTCAAGTCAATCGAGGAGTAGAGAGCAGACAGAATAAACGTCCGATGATGTCAGATCTTTCTCAGTCGGGGATTCTGGAGATGGTAGCAGACAATATTATTTTTGCTTATCGTGATGAGTATTACGATGCTAATACTTCCCAGCCTGGAATTTTAGAGTTGATTTTGGCAAAGGCAAGGCATGGAAATACTGGAAAGGTTGAAATGCTATTTGATAAGTCTTGTGGAATGATTCATTCTCTCAAAGATTTTGCTTAGTTGGATATTAGAGCAGCAATTACCAAGATTGCCTGCACTTATCTACAAAATAATTTTCAAAAACTTTTACGACTTATGAACGATCCATATGAATGCAGGAGTCGTTGAAAGATTCACAAGTCAAATCAATGTAAAGAAAAGCAGAACAGGAAACCTAATGAATAGATATATTACCGAACAAGAAGCCAGGGCAATATTTAAAGACGAAATGCGTAGAATGGTTGGAACTGTTGTCGAAACTCAAAATATTGAATGGCTGCCAACTTCAGAAGCTCACAGAAAACTAAATTATCCCTCTCAAGATAGTTTGAGAAAAGCAGTCGCTAACGGGACTTTACGATTAGGATTTGAGGTGCAGGATAGACGTTCACCTGAAAGTCAAAATTGCTCTTATTACTTCAGTATTCCAGCTTGTTTAAAACGTTTGAATACTCCCCCAGAAAAAAGAGCTTAGGCAGTTGATGTTTGGATCTATCAATCAGCAACTTCTAATTCATATCAAACGTAATTGAGAAGTTGCTGATTTTAATTAATACAATGGATTAAGTAAGCTTTGATAAGTGAAAAAGAATGATGAACGCAAAATTAATTGATTCTCTAGTACAGATAATCAGTTCTTTGACAACGGAAGAGAGACAAAATCTCGAACAAAGGCTACAAGCTCAAACTTTATCTACAGAAATGAGCCTATCTAACATCCAAGATGAACCTTTTGTGGGCATGTGGAAAGATCGTGAGGATATGGAAGATAGTAGTGAATGGGTACATCAGGTAAGACAGCAAGAATGGACAAGTTAAAGTGAAACGAAAGCTTTTAATTGATACAGACGTTCTAATCGATGTTAGCAGAGGGATTCCTATTGCCATTAATCGCCTTAAATCGGAAGCAAATAACTCAATTTTAGCCATTAGTACTATTACTCAAATGGAATTAATAGTTGGCTGTCGTAACAAAACAGAATTACAAAATCTTGAAAAGTTTTTGCGACATTATGCAATTATCAAAGTTAATGAATTTGTCTCTGACAAAGCAATTGAACTTTTGACTCTGTACCGTCTGAGTCATGGTTTGCTAATTCCAGATGGATTAATTGCAGCGACGGCTATAATAGCTAATGCGCCTTTACTCAGCAAAAATCAACGAGATTATCGTTTTATCTCGGAACTTGATCTACTTTCATATCCCTGAAAATTATTTTTATCAGTACAGAATTTTAGAGTATTGGGGGTTTAGGTCTATCTGACCTATTAATTAACAATTGGTAAAATCTATCCTCATCATTCTTATCAATCCATCTTTTGTAAGTCTTGTTATGTACCTGGGTTTCATGAGCCATCATCCTTGCTGCCATTGAATCGGGAATAAAACCCATAGCTCTAATTGCCCAACAGTGGCGTAAATCTCCAGGTTTGCACAATCCATATCTTCTAAATGCCCTACTCACTCTATGCCCTAAGTCGCGATTACTTTTTCCTGTGACTTGGGGTAAATCTATGTGCTTGTCCAATCCCCAATCCTTATACCATTCAGGATACAAACAGTAGATTCTACGAACACCATAATGTTCTTTCCTGTAAGTGGATACTAAATGTCCTGGTAATTCTTGCAGGCTATTCAAATCAACATAAAATAATTCATGATTCGATATACCATAGGCAGCCATCAAACCAAACGCTCGCTGCCAATGGGGGTTAGGTATTGACCAGTAATATTTAATGATTTCTTCTTCAGTTGGCAGTATCCGATTGTTGTTTTTTAAGTAAGAATAATTTCCTTTGTATCTCCTTAGATCGACTTCTACCTCTACAAATTTAGCAAGGCTACTAGTTGCCATTACTGCTCTCTGTCTTTGCCTAGTATCTGGATCGGTAGTCAAGACTAACTCGATCAATGTTTCTTCTGTTAAAGTTTTTTCGGGGCTAATCCTTTTAAAAATATGGTTATAGTCAGTATCCCAGGTAGTTTGACTTTGATTGTTTCTTTCTCTACAGTTAAAGTAATCCGCTTCAAACTCTTTAATCCAATAGCCAAAACTATCAAGGGCTTTAGACTGTTTCCCCCATTCTTGCCAATTAAATTCTTTTAAAGCTAGTTGACTAGCTAATTTTTGCGCCTGCTTTTCGGCACTTTGGATTCCCGCAGCGTTACAGTAAACTCCCAAACTTATAACCTGCTGAGAATCTTTATCTTTACCTTTTTTTGGAGGAAGCATTCCCCTAAGTGATAATTTCTGACCTCGTTTAAATATATTTATTCCAGAGTTTGAGGTCTTAAGCCTACTGTTGGCTTTCTCTAGAAGTTTGACTAACTTATCCAAGCTCTAAAACTGATCTAAATTTGATCTAATCTTAGAGCATTTTTAAGAGTATCTGGTCTATTTTAAGAGTTTTCAAGATACTGCCAAAAACTCTTAACCATTACTAATATTGGCTCTGCGCCTTATTTTCTAAAGTGTCAGAGGGGAGACTTGAACTCCCGACCCTCGGCTTATGAGTCCGATGCTCTAACCAACTGAGCTACTCTGACTAATTACCTACTAAAATACATAGTAGCAAAAAAAGTCACAAGATAAAAAGTATTTACCTTAAATTTTGGCTCATGATATATAAGTAACTAGGCTTAATTAAATGTAAAACCTGAATGTGAACGAATTACTTAGCCTGAATGTTTTAGAGATATTTGTCTATTCATCGGTATCTTATAAATAAATACGCCTACCTACTTAGATGGGTATTTAGAAAATTTTGGTTCTCAACAGTGAGTTTATTGTCAAACTTGAAAATTTGTCAATAAATTAAATATTCTACGCGAAACTGTATAGTTCTTTCTCAGTTAGGAGAATCATTATGAGTCTTTGTGGCGTGATTACTTTTTGATTTAGTATGGCTCAAATGGAGTAAATATTGACTAATCGAAATAAGTAAAATTGCTAAAGCAATGTAAATTATATCGCTTAGTTTGCTAATTTCGATATTAAGCATTTGCTTAAATAAGCTGACAATTAGAGCAACGACAATTACATTAACTAATTTGCCTTTTAGTTCTTCTAGGCTAGCACTTTGCAGAATACTAGAATCATCTTGATGCTTGATTTCTATTTCTGAAATAAATAATTCGTAAATACCAAAAGCGAAAATTAATAAAACAATGCCAATAAGATAATAATCTACACCCCCAATGATGTAGGTAACTGTCTTAATCGTCATTTCCCCCTCTGGATGTTGAGTATTTAATGTCAGAGTTAATCCAGCCCAGATATCTACAGTGCCGATTAAGATTAGGCGCAAAGCACTAAGTAAACTAAAGATAACTGGAATTAGAATGAAAAAACGAAAGTTCCAAATCAAGCTTTCAAAAGTTAACTCAAGCTTTCTAAATTTTCCTGTTGTCTTGTTTTTCATTAATGCCCATTATGATTGCCGATCATTAAATTTATACTGAATCTTTAACCCATTGTAGATGTTGAGGTAATAGTTTAGCTAAGTCATAGTTTTCTAAGATAGTTTCTCTGGCTTTGATACGAATAGCTGCCATCTGTTCGGGATTATCTAAAGCTTCAATTATGCGATCGCTCGTTTGCTCAGGAGAAAAGAAATCAACCAGTAAGCCATTGACCCCATCTTCAATTACTTCGGTTACAGGGGCGGTATCGGAAGCCACAATCAAACAACCCGTAGATAAAGCTTCTAACATCGACCAAGAAAGCACAAAGGGACGGGTAAGATATATATGCGCCGACGAGGCTTGTAACACCTGAAGATATTCGCTATAAGGTAATAAATCTGTAAAGTGTACTCGCGATCTATCTAAAGAAAATTGCTCCAGCATCACCTTCTTGTAGGTTTTGCCATCAGGTAGGCTTTTGCCGTAAGCGACCCGATCTTTGCCCACAATGACAAAATGACATTGAGGTCGTTTTTTTTGCAGAATAAATATAGTTTCAATTAACTGGGGAAAACCGCGATAAGGTTCCATTCCTCTGGCGACATAAGTAACAATTTCTGCTGCTTCAGTTAAGTCAAGACCAATGCGAGGTAAAAATAACTTAGCATTTGGTAGGGGTTTGAAGTAATTGGTATCTATGCCATCGTGATGAACTTTGATTTTGCTGTGAAACTCTAAAGGAAATTGCGATCGCTGCCACTTAGTCGGGGATAAACCGCGATCGCAAGTAGCTAAGTCTAGTAATATTGGCGCATTTTTAATTCTAATTCTCGCTTCATCATCAGCATTAATCGGTTCACTGGGGTCAAAGCTAGCATCTGAGCCATAAGCCTTATAAAACCATTCAAAATAGCCAAGTAAAGTCGCTTTGGGAAAAATATCCTTCATAAACAAGGTTGGACCCCAGCCAGAATGTCCGTAGACGACATCAGGGTAAAAACCCTGATGTTTTAATTTTTGAGCAACACGATATACTCCTTGAGCTTCTAAGACTGCATTTTCTAATGGTCGGACGTAATGATGAGTCTCAGGATGAACAGTGCGTGATTTCTCGTAAACTACTTTAGTAACTCCCGCTATCTGACCCTCATGACGATTTGTAGCGTATATCACCGTGTTACCTGCATCTTGCCCTAAAACTGTAGCCAAATGACGGAATTGAGCAGGAAAATTAGGATGTAAAAATAAAATTTTCATGACTAAACTAATCGGTTGATCTAAAAGCTATTTAAGATGTGAATTAAATCAATAAATTAACATTAAATAATAAAGTCTTTATCTAAAGCTTGAGCCAGAGAAAAAGCCGTCATATTCTAAAAGTAATAAAATTGCCCTATGTATGTAAGAGTAATGCTATTTTATTAAAAACTTGCTGGAGCAATCTTACCAACTAATCTTTCTCAACGGTTCGGACAAAATTAAGAAGCAATAATACCGTAGTTAGAAAGGCTTCGGTAGTTAGGATGGGATTTAATCAAAGTTGGCTCAAGATCTAACTGTTGAATAAATCGTTCTAGTAGATGGTGATTGAGGGTACGGC
>JBBSPC010000140.1:0-12130 GCA_038259125.1 Chroococcales cyanobacterium
ATGTAAAAGCTTAGTCAAGAATTTTGAGCGTACACTTGTTCGTTCCAATGCCAAGCTCAAGCTATGTTTTATTCGGCTAATGCTTAAAAGATTGGCTATAGCAACAGTCCCATAAAAAGATCTCAAATGGGTTCTATAAGATAGGAACGAGCAACAATCAGGAAAATTCTCTAGGACGCAGTTGACTCCAAGGTTGAGCTTGTTCTAGCTGAGATGCCAAAGCAATAATTGTTGCTTCTGAGGTAGGCTTGCCAATTAGCTGCACCCCTAAAGGCACGCCATTACTATCAAAACCCGCAGGTATATTAACTACAGGTTGACCTGTGACGTTAAAAGGTGGGTTGGGAAAAATCCAGTTAATAATCTTTTCTAAGGTATCTTCAGGACTTAGATCTGCCCACTCGCCAACCCTAATTGTCGGGTGCATATAAGTAGGAGCGACTAAGACATCAATTTGAGCAAACAGGCTGACTAACTGTCTGGCAAATAGCTGCATTTGCGTCACCGCCTGTAAATATTCTCCTGCCGTACCAGACTGAGTAAGCACCCATTGGTTAATCGGGCTTAATGCCTCTGGAGGGATTCCTGAAGCAGCAACAGCCGTAGCCCAAACAGTTTTAAATGGTTCGATTAAAGCCGAGCAGTCGAACGCCTGGGGGATAGCTGTATGTCCCATTGTCGTTAACTGCCCAACTACTTTAGCTACGCTTTGCTGACATTCTGGGGCAGGTTCGCCTATGGGTAAAAGTGAGGTAGCAAAACCAATCTTTAACGGTGGTAATGTTTGTTTAGTCGTCGCTAAAAAGGGGATCTTTGGCTTGGCTAGCCAATAGGGATCTCCTACCATATACCCAGAAGCAATGTCTAAAAATGCAGCAGCATCAGCAACGGTGCGAGTTAAAATCCCGTGAGTTCCTAGTCCACTCAGGCGATCGCCCACGGGCGCAAAAGAGATTCTACCACGACTGGGCTTAATACCCACCAGACCACAGGAGGCAGCAGGACCTCTGATAGAGCCTCCTGCATCTCCTCCTAGGGCAATAGAACACAACCCCGCAGCCACCGCAACAGCAGAGCCACCACTAGAGCCACCAGGAGTATAGTCGAGATTCCAAGGGTTACGAGTTGGTTCAAAGCCTTCTGGCTCGGTATAGGGAAAAGATCCTAGTTGAGACGTGGCGGTTTTGCCTAAAATGATAAATCCTGCTTCTTTAATTTTGGCTACTACGCCTTCGTCATATTTGGCTATTTGATCTGATAAAGCAGCAATACCGAAGGTAATGGGCATATTGGCTACAAATTTAAGATCTTTAATGCCAATAGGAACACCAAAAAAAGGAGGAAGATAATTGGTATCTAAAGTTTGAGCTATTTGTTCAGTTTTCTGTTGGGCATCAGCGATCGCACTTTCTTTTGCCACATAATAAAAACAGCCAAGAGCGGGATTATACTTGTCTATTCTGGCTAAATATAGCTCCGTTAATTCTAAAGGCGTAATCTGTCGCTCTTTGATTAAGCGAGCCTGTTCTAGAGTAGAAGTAAAAGCTAAATTCGTAAGGTTGTTTAAGGGCATATTTATTTAGCAACAGTTAAGACAGTGAAGGGACTTGGATTGCAGAACCCGTCTATCCTAACTGTTGATTTAGAATTAACGATCAGTTATATGTTATTGGTTTTTTACTCAATAGTTCCACCGTTGTCTGGATTAAAGATAAATAATTGTTCTGGGTCAAATTTTACGAAGATAGAATCTCCCTTTCTTCCTTGCCAATCAGCAGCAGCTAATAAATTCAGTTGAATATTAGAGTCTGGAGCGATCGCTTTTATTAAAGTTTCTCTACCCAAAGGTTCAATTAAATCAACCTGTAATCTAAGGCAATTATCATTATTGTCTAGTTCTGAATTGGCAATAGTAATATGTTCAGGACGAATACCAATGTCGAATTTTTGTCTATTAGTTGATAATCGCTGTCTAATAGAAGCATTTATTGCTATTGATTGATTATTAAAAACAATCAGGCGATCATTTTCATAAACTGTAGGCAAAATATTCATCGGTGGATTGCCCAAAAATCCCGCCACCATACTATTAACAGGATGGGCATAGACCTCTTGAGGGCTGCCTATTTGCTGAACTTTACCATCTTTTAAAACTACTATTCGATCTGCTAAGGTCATTGCCTCTACCTGATCGTGGGTAACATAAATAGTGGTGATGCCTACTCTTTGATGTAGCTGTTTTAATTCTGCTCTTGTATCATCCCGTAATTGGGTATCTAAATTGGATAAAGGTTCATCTAAAAGAAATACCTGAGGCTGACGAGCGATCGCTCTACCTAATGCTACTCGCTGCTGTTGTCCTCCCGATAGCTGTTTGGGCTTACGCTTGAGTAAATGTTCAATATCCAAAGAGCGGGCTACTTCCTGTACTTTTCTGGCGATCTCCTTGGGTTTTTCTCGGCGCATTTTTAAACCAAAAGCTAAGTTCTCAGCCACGCTCATATGAGGATAAAGGGCATAATTTTGAAATACCATTGCCACATCTCTCTGCCTGGCAGGAATATCGTTAACCAACCTGTCGCCAATATAAAGCTCGCCCCTAGTGATAGATTCTAATCCAGCAATCGTCCTTAAGATAGTCGATTTTCCACAGCCAGAGGGACCAACCAACACCCAAAAAGCGCGATCGGCAATTTCAAAAGTAATATTTTCAATTGCCGTAACATTGCCAAATTGACGAGTGATTTCTTGCAGACTAACTTGAGCCATTTAAATTAATTCTGTGCTGTCTAAAAAATTATGATAACTGCCTCTCAACCTTTAGCTCTTAGCTATTAGCTTTTATTAATGACTTGTGTATAAAAGTAAGTCGCCTCTTGTTGATTTTTTAAAACCGTTGCTACAATAGCCTTGTTTTCTGGGAAAATAAAAAAGCTACTAATGTCTAGAAACTCTGCTGTTTTGAGGGATGGAGTTATCCTTAACAATCGTTACCGAATTGTTAAGCAGATAGGTCAAGGTGGTTTTGGTAGAGCCTACTTAGCCGAAGATACCCACCGCTACCGAGAATTATGCGTCCTCAAAGAGTTTGCTCCCCAAGTAGAAAGCGATCGCGAATTGAATAAAGCTGAAGAGCTGTTTGAACGGGAAGCGGGAATACTCTATAAACTGAAGCATAAACAAATTCCCAAGTTTGAAGCACTGTTGCAGACTCGCATTGATGGAAAGCGATCGCTATTTTTAGTGCAGGAATATATCGAAGGGGAAGATTATTGGGAATTGTTGACCAGAAAGGGTCGCTTAAGCGAGACTGAAGTCACTAATATGATGTGGGACTTGCTGCCAGTTTTAGACTATATTCATGCTTCTAAGCTAATTCATCGTGATATTTCTCCCGATAACTTGATTCGTCGAGAGAGTGATAGCAAAACTGTCTTGATTGACTTTGGCTGCGTCAAAATTGCTGCTAATGCAATTTCTCGGTCAACAGGACAGTCGGTTACTTTAATTGGCAAAAAAGGCTATTCTCCTGACGAGCAAACCCGCCGTGGTCAGGCTTTTCCCTGTAGCGATCTTTATTCTTTAGCAGCTACAGCAGTTGTTCTTTTAACTGGAAAACAGCCTAGTCAGCTATACAATAGCTATCAAGGAAAATGGCAGTGGAAATCTGAGGTAAAAGTTAGTCCTGGCTTAAAAAAAGTACTCAATAAAATGTTGGCAGATAAACCTGGCGATCGCTATCAGTCAGCAGATCGAGTCTTACAAGTTTTAACTAAAGAGAATAATTCCCTTGTTAGCAGCTTTATTTCTAGGGTTCGTACCCTGATAGTTGCTCCAGGAAATTCTGATGATTTTGATTCTAATTCTTCTGGCAGCTTTAGATCTAAGACCTACAGCAATATTTCTCGGCTCAATACCAAAGCGATCGCTATTGCTCGTCACTTTTCTCGTATTCCCTTCACAGTTGATTTAAAACGGATTAAACCATGGCATTGGGGAATGATTAGTGCAGGAGTAATCTTAATTCCCGGTTTACTTAGCTTTGCGACGATTAAAACTAAAATGTCTCAAACAATTGCCTTTAGCTCTAATAATGTAAAACATTCTATTCTTAGCCAAAATGAGCGGGATTTGCAACAGGAGATTTATCAACGGATCAAATCTCTGAATCTTGATGCCAGTGCTTTTTATAAAGAGGTGGATAGTGTTTTTCACGCTCAACATCCTGAGCTAAAAAGGTTACAGCTTACTGAAAGCTCGAAGGATCGGGCTTATCGACAAATGTGGTACAAAATTGCTAGTAATTTGTTGAACAAAAAAGAAAGAAGTAGACAGTAAACTTTTGTGCAGAAAATTAAGGATTGACTAACTTAAAAAGAATAGTAATATTTCATATTTTTTATAGCTATCTAAATAATTTAGCAAAATTGCCTTTGCTCAAAAATAATAAAAAAACGCCCAGGTTAGCCTAGACGTTGAATAAATAATAAAAAACGAGTTAATTAAGCTAATAGCTAAAAACTGATAGCTAGAGAATTACTAGGCATTTGCACCTGCAACCACCTCAGAAAGTTCTTGAGTAATTGCTGCCTGTCTTGCTTTGTTGTAGGACAAGGTTAAATTGTCTATCAATTCGCTAGCGTTTTCACTAGCGTTATTCATAGCAGTCATTCTGGCTGCAAGTTCGCTAGCTGCTGCTTCTTGTAAAGAACGCAAAATTTGGTTGTTGAGATACAGAGGAAGTAAGGCATTTAATATTTGTACAGGATCTTGTTCAAAAATTGTATCTTGAGGATATTCATCAACTTCTGAAGTTACACTTTCTCTTTCTACGCCAAACTGTCCACCTTTTGTGGTTAGACGGAAAATTTCATCATCTTTTACTGCTAACCCCTGATTTGTCAAAGGGAGTAAAGTTTGAATAACAGGCTTAGAAGCAATTAGAGAAACAAACTTAGTATAGATAAGCTCCACTTTGTCTACTTCTTCAGCTAAGAAAAGAGACAATAGCTCATCACCAATGTCTGCTGCTTCAGGAGCGGTAGGAATCTGTTCTAAACCGATAAAGGTTTTTTCAGTAGGAACATTGCGATTACCGAAATATTGTTTGGCTTTACGTCCAATTAAAACATAGGTATATTCAACGCCCTGTGCCTGTAGCTCTTTAGCTCTGATCTCGGCGCGACGTATGACGTTAGTGTTATAGCCACCGCACAAACCGCGATCGCCACTAACTACCAACAGAGCTACTTTTTTGATTTCTCTTTGCTCCAACAGAGGTAAATCCACGTCTTCAAACTGGAGTTTGTTTTGAATATTGTAAAGAACCTGTGCCAAACTATCGGCGAAAGGACGGGTAGAGTTTACCTGTTCTTGGGCGCGACGAACCTTAGCAGCAGCAACCAGGCGCATTGCCTCTGTGATTTTCTTAGTATTTTTTACCGACGCGATGCGATCGCGAATCGCTTTTAAATTAGCCATATTTATAAGGGATGAAGTACGAAGGATGAGGGATGAAGTAAGAGAAGATTAATCTAACCTTATACCTCTTACCCTTTCCCCTTTTCCCTTTAAAGTTATGCTGTCGCCATGAAGGATTGTTTAAATTCGTTGATTCCTTCTTTCAAGAGGTTTTCTGCTTCATCAGTTAATTTTTTCTCAGAAGCGATGATTTCATTATATTTAGGCTTGCTGGTATCTATATAGTCACGCAATCCTTGAGCAAATTCACTGGCTTTATCTACAGGAACGTCATCTAGATAGCCATTTAAACCAGCATATACCCCTGCTACCTGCTCGGCTACAGAAAGAGGTGAGTTTTGAGGCTGCTTGAGAATTTGGCGTAAACGTTGTCCCCGCGCTAGCTGGTTTTGAGTTGCTGCGTCGAGGTCGGAAGCGAACTGAGCAAATGCTTCAAGCTCAGCAAACTGAGCCAGTTCTAACTTGAGTTTACCCGCCACTTGCTTCATTGCTTTAGTTTGAGCAGCAGAACCTACACGGGATACGGAAATACCAGCGTTGATTGCAGGACGGAAACCTGAGTTAAACAGGTCAGAAGAAAGGAAGATTTGACCGTCGGTAATGGAAATTACGTTGGTAGGAATATAGGCAGATACGTCGCCCGCTTGAGTTTCAATGATTGGTAAGGCGGTCATACTACCACCGCCCAAGGCATCGCTCAGTTTGGCTGCACGTTCTAGAAGGCGGGAGTGCAGATAGAATACGTCTCCAGGATATGCTTCACGACCTGGTGGACGACGCAGTAGCAAGGACATTTGACGATATGCTTGAGCCTGTTTGGTCAAGTCATCATAGATAATCAAGGTTGCCTTGCCTTGATACATGAAGTATTCGGCGATCGCAGCACCCGTATAAGGAGCAAGATACTGAAGTGTGGCAGGGTCATTGGCGTTAGCTGCAACTACTACTGTGTAGTCCATTGCGCCTTTTGACTCTAGGGTGTTAACCACCTGAGCTACCGTAGAAGCTTTTTGTCCTATCGCTACGTATACACAGATTACATCTTCACCCTGCTGGTTAATGATAGTATCTACCGCTACGGCAGTTTTGCCTGTTTGGCGATCGCCAATAATTAATTCCCGCTGACCACGACCGATGGGAATCATCGCGTCAATCGCCGTAATACCTGTTTGCATTGGCTCACAAACGGATTTACGGGCAATAATCCCTGGTGCCATTGATTCAATCAAACGGGTTTCACTGGTGTTAATATCGCCTTTGCCATCAAGAGGACGAGCAAGAGAATCAACTACTCTACCAACAATTGCCTCCCCTACAGGAATAGAGGCAATTTTACTAGTTGCTTTAACTGTACTGCCTTCTTGAATACCAAAACCGTCACCCATAAGTACGGCACCAACGTTATCTTCTTCTAGGTTAAGAGCAATACCTACTGTACCGTCTTCAAACTCTAGAAGTTCCCCTGCCATTGCCTGTTCTAAACCATAAATCCGCGCGATGCCGTCTCCTACCTGAAGAACTGTACCCACGTTGGATACTTGAACATCCTGCTCATAAGATTCGATCTGCTGGCGAATAATGCTGCTAATTTCGTCTGGTCTAATGCTAACCATAGCTTTTTTTGTATGTAAGAGTTAGTTTTAGTTTATCTCGGTCTAAAGACGCAATCACTCTAAGATCCTGCGCCTAGTTTGTGGTTTATTGATTTAAGCTGATGCTAATACGACGAAGTTGACCACTAATGCTGGCATCAATTACTTTTGAGCCAACTTTAATGATGACTCCTCCAATTAAATCGGGGTCAACGCTAGTTTTTAGCTCTACATCATGAGCTTCAGTAAGCGACTTTACTTTCTCAACTACGTTCTGCTTTTGTTCTTCATTTAGTTCGGTGGCAGAAATAACTTCGGCTAAAACGGTCTGATTTAGCTTACGTAATAAGCTGAGATATTGCTCCACAATCGGTTCTAAAAAGACAATTCGTCTTTTGTCAACCAACAGCATCATAAAATTTACCAAGTAAGGGTTTGCGTCGTTACCCAATACCTGCTTTAGCACTGCTTTTTTGTCTTCTCCTTTTACCACTGGATTAAGCACAAAGTCTCTGAATTCTCTCGACTCTGATAGGAGAGAACTTAAAGAACGAAAGGTGTCGCCAAACTGGTTTGTTAAGTCGTTTTGCTCTGCTAAAGCCATTAATGCCTGAGCGTAGGGTTCGCCGACTTCGCTATTAATTAAAGTTCCACTCATAGATTATTAACCTCCTAATTTAGCGATACTGCTATCGATTAGCTTGCGTTGTGCTTCGGCTTCGTTTTGAAGTGCATTCCCCGCACGGGATTTGGCACTTTCTAAAGCTAAAGCGACAACACGCTCTCTTAATTGAGCGATCGCTCTTTCCTGTTCGGAGCTTAGATCTTTACCTGCCGCTTCTTTGAGGCGTTCGACCTCTTTTTCTCCTTGAGCCAGAATGGTTTCTCTAGCTTTTTGAGCATTGGTTTCAGCTTCAGAGCGAATTTTAGCTGCTGTTTGTTGAGCTGACTCTAGCTTCTTCTGTTCTTGAGCTAGGGTTACTTCAGCTTGCTTTTGTTTTTGCTCAACTGCCTTAATTTGCTCGGCAATTTTTGAACGTCTTTCGCTCAAAATGTTAGTTAGTAAGGGTTTACCAAAATAAATTAGTATTCCTACTAAAAGTAGGAGGTTGATTAGGTTTGTTTCAAAAATGTTTAAATTTAAACCAAAACCGCCTTCAACCTCTGAGTGCGCTTCTGCTAGAAATAATAAAGTCTCTATCATACCCAGATCTTGAGTTTTGTTATTTTTTTCATTTATGCCAGCTATTAATCAGTTTTATTTAATTAATTCTGGGTCGAGTATTTTTTCTAAGATTTGACGAGACAAAGAATCTACTTGCTGCTCTAGAGTTTCAAAAGCTGCTGCTTTTTGCTGCTCTATTTCTTGAGTTGCTGCTTCTCTTTGGGACTGAACTTCTTGTTGTGCCGCTGCTATTTTGCTAGCAGTAATCTCTTTCGCTTCAGCTTGGGCTTTTTGTACCAGATTTTGAGATTCTCGGCGCGCATCAGCTATCTGTTTCTCATATTCTTTGACTATGCTTTCTGCTTTAGCTAACTTTTCTTTAGAACCAGTATCGCCACCACGAAGATATTCTTCTCGTTCATCCAACACCTTCATTAATGGCTTGTAAAATACTACGTTTAGCAGTGCTGTTAAAAGCAAAAACTGCACTGCCATTAAAGGTAAAGTTGCATCAAAATCAAACATTTTTTATAGGGCAAATTGGATTAAATAATCAAATCTGTGGAAACGCTAGCATCTCCACAGACCTTAGAAAAGCTTATACAAAGGGGTTGGCAAACAATAGTACTAGAGCAACCACTAGACCATAGATGGTCAAAGATTCCATAAACGCCAAAGTTAATAGAAGAGTACCGCGAATTTTACCTTCAGCTTCAGGCTGACGGGCAATACCTGCTACTGCTTGACCAGAAGCATTACCTTGTCCGATACCAGGACCAATTGCAGCCAAACCAATAGCTAATGCAGCAGCGATAACGGAAGCAGCTTGAATATCCATGAAATTTTTCCTACTTTAAATTTACTGAAAGAACTTAACAATGAAGTGAAGCTATAAAAATAATACGCTTCAACACTCAAACAAAATCTAGAAGCCAAATTACTTCTAAAATAAACCTCTTAATCATGATGATCTACTAAAGCCTCATGTATATATGCTCCTGCAAGGGTAGCAAATACTAAAGCCTGAATTGCACTAGTAAATAAACCTAGTGCCATCACTGGTAATGGTATAAATAACGGAACCAAAAGTACTAATACAGCAACTACTAGTTCGTCAGCCAAAATATTACCAAAGAGACGAAAACTTAGAGAAAGAGGTTTGGTGAAATCTTCTAGAATTGCGATCGGCAGAAGAATAGGAGTTGGTTCAATATAATGTTTGAAGTACCCTAGTCCCTTCTTTTTCAACCCAGCGTAAAAATACGCCAAGGAAGTGAGCAATGCTAGAGCCACCGTTGTATTGATGTCATTTGTGGGGGCAGCTAATTCACCAGATGGTAACTCAATGAGTTTCCATGGCACTAGCGCACCTGACCAATTTGACACAAAAATGAACAAAAACAAAGTGCCGACAAAAGGCACCCAGTCACGATATTCTTTTTCCCCAATCTGATTTCTCACCAAATCTCGAATAAATTCTAGGACATATTCCATGAAATTTTGGATGCCACTAGGAATTTTTTGAATATTCCGAGTCGCAGCTAAAGAAGCTACCACTAAAAGAGCTATTACTATCCAAGAGTTGAGAAAAACCTGTCCGTGAATCGAAAAATTGCCGATTTTCCAAAGAAAATGCTCGCCAACTTCTAATTCAGCCAGGGTATAAATATTTAGAAAAGTCAAAGCACCTAGAATTTCCATATACCTAGATTAAGCAAAACATTAAATTAAAATCGTTCTTGTAGTTTCTTTTAAAATCTCTTATTTTAAGCATCATTTTCTAATTTTTCTAGAGGCCAAAGAATTGACTTCACAGTGTAGATAATGATTGCTGGCTTATAAGTTAGAAATCCAAGAAAGACAGGCAGAATGTGCAACTGTTGCCATTTACTAGCAATCAGTATCAGGATGACAAAAAGTCCTAATCCCTTAGCACCGAGGCGTTGTTGACCTAGGCGTTCAACATCTTTGGCTAACATTCTCAAATACGCAAGTCCAACAGCTGCACCCAATAAATAATTGCCAGCAGTGTTAAGAGAGTAAAAATACCACACGGGGAAAAAAATTATTCCCATCAATGCCAGAGTAGTTAACAACAGCGATCGCTGTAGCTGATAAAAATCCGCCATTGAGTCATGATTTTCTAAAGACTGAGAATCATGAGTAATTTGCTCTTGAACTAGTGATGGTTCGTGAGATGGATTAGACAAAGTTACGTTACTCGAATGCTGACTCATTCTATATTTTAGTTACTGCAACTAGATTTTTTCTACATAAACGCAGAACAATTCAAGTAGTCACATATCTATCTAGATAGAGTTATGTTGTTGCCTTAATCAAACAGTTGTTTACTAAGGCATTACTTGGCACTACTACGAACCTGGTAGCAATGCTTCTACGTCGCAGTCCCCAGCGATCATATCACGGTACTGTAACCAATTATTAAAAATTTCTAAATAGATAATTGAACTAAATTTAAGTGAATTTATGGATTTGAGTTCATTGGTTCTCAAGTTAAGCTTAAAGTAATGCCTCAATTAAGACTCAAGATTAATAACTGCCTTTTGTGGAGTGATCGCCTTTGACCAAAAATTACATCAAAAATTTGACGTTAAGAAAATGTCTTTGTAGCAAAAAGCACGAATTGTTAAGGACACAACATTGAAAAAACCTGACATTTCACAAGAAGAGCAGGTTCGGCTAGAGACGCTTCAGTCACTCAAGATTCTAGATACCCCACCAGAGGAACGATTTGATCGCCTGACACGTATGGCAAAAAGACTGTTTGGGGTGCCTATCGCGCTTGTTAGTCTTGTCGATGAGAACCGTCAGTGGTTTAAATCCTGCTTCGGTCTCAGCATGAATGAAACATCGCGCGATATCTCATTTTGTGGCCATGCGATTTTAGGTGACGATCTGTTCATAATTCCCGATACTATAGCGGATGAACGCTTTGCGGATAACCCACTAGTATTGAACGATCCGTATATTCGTTTTTATGCTGGATGCCCACTCAGCACCCCAGATAGACGGAAGATCGGGACTCTGTGCATTCTTGATCGTCAGCCAAGAAGTTTTGAAGAAGAAGATTTTGAAGCGTTCAAAGACCTTGCGTCAATGGTGGAATGCGAACTTGTGGCTATTCAACTGGCTACGCTGGATGAGCTTACCAATATTTCCAACCGGCGCGGCTTTATGACGCTCGGCCAACACGGACTAAATCTCTGCATACGAAATAAATTGCCTGCGTCGTTGGTATTCCTGGATCTAGACAAGTTCAAATTGATCAACGACACGTTCGGGCATGCAGAAGGAGATCGGGCGCTAATTGTCTTTACCGAACAGATGAAAACTTCGTGCCAGAATTCAGACATCTTCGCGCGACTGGGGGGTGATGAATTTTCCATGTTGCTTATTAATACAGCCAAGGATCGGGCAGAAAATGTTGTTTCAAAGCTTCGTAAATCAGTTGAAAAATACGATCAAAAAGCTAAACGCGGATACGATATTTCATTTTCCCATGGCATCGTCGAGTTTAATCCAGAGAAGCACCACACGATCAATGCCATGCTGTCGGATGGAGATTCATTAATGTATAGTCTCAAAAAATCAAAAGGTTCACTGCACCAACAATGGGATCACGAACCATTTCTGATGTAGAAGCATTTATTTTCCAAGCTAGATAACCTATTGATTATATTTACTTGATAAATATTTTCTAAGACGATCGCCAGATTTAATTACTATTCAAAATACAGCGGTTTGCAGGTTTAAGAGGGACAGTAGCAGCAGTGAGCGAACCAGTTACGCAAATGTTGAGGATTAATTAAATCCATCGCTATTTTTATCAGCAGATCGACCCTTTTGGAAGTCCTGGGAGAAAACTGTCTCA
>JBBSPC010000141.1:0-11704 GCA_038259125.1 Chroococcales cyanobacterium
GCTTGAGACGACTAACAAAAGAATTGCGATTACCAAAGCCAGTGATCGGATCATTAAGAGCCATCTTCAATAGTCTATCCTGAGCCTGTTGTCGACGATTGACTTCTTCTTGTAGCTGCTGATTGCTGTTTTCGAGTTCAGAGGTACGCTCTTTTACCTTTTGCTCTAGTTGTTTATTAAGCTCAATAATTTTACTGCTGTTGGACTTAATGGTAATTTGATTGGCAATTCTGACTGCCACCTCTTTGATTTCAAAAGGCTTATTTATATAGTCCACTCCGCCAAGTTTAAAAGCTCTTTCCTTGCTGGCAAAATCATCTAAAGCACTGATAAAAATGACAGGAATATCTTTAGTTTGTGCATCAGCCTTGAGTTGTTTACACACCTGATAACCATCCATGTCAGGCATCTGAATATCTAATAAAATTAAATCAGCCCAACCAGATCGAGCAACTTTTATTGCTTCAAAGCCATTGTCAATACAACGAGTTTGATAACCCTGCTTATTTAAAGTAGCAGCGAGTAACTCCAAATTATCTAGAGTGTCATCAACAATTAAAAGATTTGCTTGGGGTCTTTCAGTCTGATTAGTGTTCAAGAAACCGCTTAGAGAAAATGTTTTTTAGGTATGTAAATTTATAGTTCCCGAAAATCATTTGAAGGTATCATCTATGAGTTATAAGTTTAATTAACGCCTAAAGGTTAAATTGAGGTTTCAACGATCAGATTCATCTTATTGATGGGTTTCCAATTCTCTTATGTCACTATCGTTGCACACGGCGTAATCAACTATTTTTTTATCTTACCCGTAATTTAATTAACATTTTTTAAAATTAAAAGTAAGTTACACGTACATAATTTCTTTTAGTTTACGAAATCTTTTCATCTCTTTAAAGATTAGATAAAGTCAATTTAATTTAAAACATAGAAAAAGCATCAACAGGTAATCTTATTATTAGCGGTTATTTAAACCGCATACATAATTCTTTAAAAGTTTCCCTAATATTACTATTATTGGCTTAAATGCTGCGATCGCTAACTAGAAAACAATTATTACTTAATTATTGTGGAATCTATACTAATTCTGGCAACACTGGTAATGTTATCAATATTAGTGGAAATGCAAATATGATTTGTATCACCTTTTGATATTTAGCCAAAAAAAAGGACAAGAAAGCAGAAGAATTTATCTTCAATCTCTTATCCTGTCCATATACAAATAATTAAGTTGGTAGTTGATGGCTAAAAGCCGACAGCTACTAGCTTCAAAATTTAGTTATAGACTTTGCCTCCACCCCAAAGGATGCCACGAATTTCAGGCTGGATTAAAATATGTCCTGCAACAGCCTCTAAATCTTCATCAGTCAAATTACGCATCAAAGGATAAAGATCCGAGCGAGTAGTGTTAGGATGAAATTCGTAAATATCTTTTTCCCCGTCATAAGTAGTTGGGTTCTTGAGATAATCAACAATTCCTTCTACATTATCTCTAGCAGGATAAGCACCAGCCAAAGCAGTCAAGCCCAAGTTAACATTAGGATTAGTTTTGGTTACACCATTTTTATGGCAATAAGAACAAGTATCAACAAACACTCTTTGTCCTTGTTTTACTTGTTTTAGACTTAAAACCATTTTCTCACCCTGATCGTTTAGGGGAACAGTACGAATATTTTCATCTAATTCGAGCGCGTTTACGCTACCAATATTAAATTGAATTGTCAAAAATAAGGCAGCTACAGCAGCAAATAATAATCGCTTCAACATTGTTTTCCTCAAAAGTTTTAATTTGATAGTGGTGCTATTTGTAACGCACCAATATACATAATCTTCAATTATTTATCTTGACAGAATACCTGGTTTTTAATAAAAACAGTAAACAATCTTATCGCTATAAGTGCAGATAGAACCTATCAAAGCTAAGTTTAGTTATTTTTCTTTAGCTTCTGAATTAGTTTTAGCAGCCAGAATTTCCATGATAATTGCCTTAGCATCTTCTAGTGCTAGACAGGTGCGTTCGTTTTTATAATTGATTTTAAAGCGATCGCAAAGCTCAAACACTACTTGTTCTTTTATTTGGTATTCTGCTGCAATATCAGCAATTGACAGTTCTGCAAAGCCCATAAGCACGGTCTATATAAATCTCATCAACAAAGACGAAATGATTAATAAATTGTCAGGATTCAGTAATTATGTATTATACTAGGATTTGTTATCAGACAGACTAAGTAGAAATACTCAGCATAGCTTGATTCCTAGAGTGATGATAAATCATTGGACGTGAAATAGCGCAACAGCCCTGCGGACGGGTCAGTTGCGGAAGTGCGCCTTACTCGACCCAGGGGACTGTTGTAAGACCGCTGCTTGCGAAGCAGGGTTGCCGCCCACTAAATATCATCCCATTTAATAGACCCAATTGCTGCAAAAATTTGTAGCGAAGTATAGGGAGTAGGTTTTATGGAAGGGGAGATAATAAAGAGCGTAAATCAACTACTTGACCGATTACGGCGATCGCAGGAGCTTGAAAATCGGCTGCTGCAATTTGCTCAACAATTGTTTTAAGAGTACCGATAAGCTGAGTTTGGTCTGGTCTTGTCCCCCAACGAATGAGAGCAATAGATGTATCCAAAGTCATTCCTCCTGCTAGCAGTTGAGGAATAATCTGCGGTAGGTTATGCACGCCCATATAAATTACTATAGTTTCCGAGCCTTGGGCGATCGCTTGCCAGTTTACTCCAGGGCGATATTTTTCGGTTGCCTCATGTCCAGTCACAAAAGTGACCGCAGAATTATATTGACGATGGGTAACGGGAATCCCTGCATAGGCAGGTGCAGCAATACCTGAAGTGATTCCTGGAACAACTTCGACTTCTATTCCTGCTTTGATTAAATCTGCCATTTCTTCTCCACCCCTGCCGAAAACAAAAGGATCTCCTCCCTTAAGACGTACCACTACAGCACTTTTTTCAGCCTTAATCCTTAATAATTCTGTTGTCTGAGCTTGGGGCAAAGAGTGACGACCTCGGCGTTTTCCTGCATCGATCTTTTCTGCTTGGGGATTAATGATCCCTAATATTTCTGGGCTTACCAAAGCATCGTAAATTACCACATCAGCGTGTTCCAACAGAGTTTTACCTTTAACCGTTAATAAGCTAGGATCCCCTGGACCTGCACCAACTAAATAAACTTTGCCGATATATTTAGCTTGTTTCATATATTTACCCTTCCACTTCCTCAAAAATCAATTGCGCTAAAGCTTCACAAGCTCCTAAAGGCTGACCCAGAATCAACTCAACTTGAGGATTCTCTGCCTGTAATGCCTCAACCTCCAGGGCGATCGCTCTGGAGATTTTGCCCGGAAAAAGAAAATAAGGCAGAATAGCAATTTTTTGATAGCCAGCAGCAATTTGCGTCGCTACTTGTTCCCTCAGACTAGGGCTAATTGACCAATAGGCAATCGTTGCCTTCAACTTGACGCTCAAATTTTGAAAGTACTTAGTTGCTGTAGATAGAGGACTTCCATGTGCCACCAAAATTCGTGTTTCTCCTGACAGTTGAGAAAATTCACGAGATATTAGGGGGATCATTCCCGAATATTTACCTAGATATGGCAATAATTCTATAGTTAAATGATTATTAATCCGTTTTGCGGCTAAAGCAATCTCGTCAGGGATATCTTTGGTTACATGAATACCAGGAGCGAGAAATAAAGGTATTACCTTTATTTTTCTGTAACCTTTTTGATAAGCTGTCTGAGCAAAATTAACCAAACTTTCATTTAAAGAAAGTGATGCTAATTCCAAAGCAGCAACTTCAACCAAAGGAGTCATCGGTAAATTTTTAATTGTGGTTATTTCCAGCTCAGAACAAGTTAAATTAGTTTTTAAGTAATTTGGCTGAGTTAATATATTATTTCTAGATCTAAATTTTATAGTTAACAGCCTACATAAATCTGATGCAGCAGATTGAGTGCTGCGACTTCGACTACCATGAAAAACTAATAGATAAGCAGAGGATGAAATCAAAGAAATTTCCGAAAGCGTGGATAAGTTAGTTGTAAAACATACATATTATCTGCAAGATTATAGCGATTGAGACAGTTTATTCTGTAGCCCATGATATATCTTAGATGAAGTATTAATATAAACACTAGAAATACTGTCTAACATACCTAAAAAAAATCAGAGTATCACCATAACAATAAAATTTCCAGACTTAATATGTTGAGTAATAACTCTAAAGACCAAAATATCAACAATTCTCCTGCATCAGCAGGTTCTGCCAGAGACTCCCTAGACGTAAATTTTAGCGAGTATCTACTTAAAGTTAAAAGACGTTGGAAACCTGCCTTGGCGATATTTCTTTTAACTTTAGGAGTCACGGGAGGTCTGAGCTTATTACAGCAGAAAACATATCAAGCAGAAGGCAAATTGCTGTTCAAACAAAAAACCGCAGCCAAGTATGTAGGAATTGGGCAACAGGCAGGTGAACTAGAACCTCTATTGAACACTCAAAGTCCCTTAAGTACCCAAATTCAGGTTTTAACTTCTGAACCAGTAATTCAACAGGTAATCGATCGTCAAAAGCTAACCAATGATCAAGGAGAACCTTTAAAACCTGAAGATTTTAGAAAAAAACTGGCTACAGAATTAGTTGGTGGAACTGATGTAGTTGAAATAAAATACAAGAGTCGCGATCCAAAAGTAGCTTCTGAAGTAGTAAATTCTCTAATGGATGTCTATGTTCAGGAGCAGATTAGAGGCAATCAGTCTCAGCCAGAAGCAGCTAGAGATTTTATTGAAAAAGAGTTGCCTGGTGTTGAAACCAAGGTAGAACAAGCTGAATCTAATATCTCTAAATTTAGAACGGAAAATAGCATTGTTGATATTGGTGAAGAAAAGAAAGATTTAGTTGCCAACCTGGGAGCATTAAACCAGCAAATAACAACCACTGGCTCTGAACTACAAGGTACTCAGGCTCAAACTTCTGCGCTACAAAGTCAGATCGGCTTAGACATGAATCAGGCTATTGCTGCTAATCAATTAGGAGCTTCTCCTGAAGTTCAAAGTATTTTAGAGCAGTTAAACGTCACCGAATCAGAGCTAGCTAAACAGCGTCAAAGATTTAAGGATGACCACCCTACTATAGTCAGCCTTCTAGAAAAGAAAAATGATTTGACCCAGCAGCTACAAGGACTAATTGCTAGTTCTGTCGGACAGGGAGTCAATGTATCTGAAGGTTTATTAAATAGTAAAGACGGAACTAAAGAAAATCAGTTAGAGAAATTTATTACCTTAAAAATTGACGAATTGAGCTTACAAAGACAGGTTACTTCTCTATATGAATCTCAACAGGAATATTTGAAGCGAGCTAAAGAACTACCGCGACTAGAAAAGCAAGAGCAAGAATTAGTTCGTAATGCAGAAGCTGCGGGCAAAACATACAAGACGCTATTAGATAGCTTACAGGAAGCGCAAATAGCAGGAAATCAACAAAGTGGTAATACTGATATTGTAGAATATGCCTCTGTTCCAGATAAAGGTAGCTCTGGCAGGGTAGTGTTAATGGGGCTAGGAATAGTTTTGGGCGTGTTTTTGGCGAATTTATCCGTTATTTTGCTGGAAATGCAGGATCGTTCCCTTCAGACTCTAGCAGAAATTAAAAAGAGATTTACCTATAACGTTATTGGTATTACTCCCCTAGAGCCACCTAGCTATCAGGGCAGAATTATTACCAGGGAAGAACCAGATTCTTTCACCAGCGAAATTTATCGCATGATTCAGGCAAATCTCAAATTTTTGACTAGCGATAAACCACCCAAAGTAATCTTGATTACCAGCTCTGTTCCTGAAGAAGGAAAATCAACGGTAACCGCTAACTTAGGAGCAGCGATCGCCCAACTAGGTCGTAATGTCTTATTAGTAGACGGAGATCTACGCCGTTCTTCTCAACATTATTTATGGGATGTAGACAATAACCAAGGCTTGAAAGACATTGTGACCAATAATGTTACTCCTATATCAATTCTCAAAAAGCCCATGCCAAATCTAAGCTTGTTAACCAGTGGCATGGTTAATTCTAATCCTTTGGCTATACTCGATTCTCCTGCCTTAAGTGACTTTGTGGGTCGCTCTCGCCGAGAATATGACCTGATTCTGATTGATGCACCTCCTTTGCCTGTTACGGCAGACGTACTTACTTTAAGTAAGCTAGTAGATGGCATCGTTTTTGTGACTAGACCAGGAATTGTTGAACAAGAAAGCGCGGAGCTTGCTCAAGAGGCTTTGGCTACTACAGGACAAAAAGTTTTAGGAATGGTAGTTAATGGGGTCAAGCCAAAAGACTTTGATCGCTATTCTTATCATGGTCGTTATGCTAAAAGCTACTACGATAAAGGAACTTTGGGCAATCAGATTCCTAAATACCCCGATCCAAAAGCGAAAGTATCTGACATTTCTGAAAACAATAATTCCAATAAAGGTAGGGTCAGCAAAACCAAAATCTAGTTCATTAAACGTCAATCGCTAGTTACTTTAGATCGCCAAGTTGAGGCATTTTGCCATTAGATTCGTGGATTTGTTAAACTTGGCTCTACTCTTTTTATCTCGATCGCCGATAAAAATTATTGAATTGAATTTCTTTGACAATACACAGTCGAGTTGAATCTACTAATTTATTAATCATGTTTTTCTAGCTAATTTATTTCAGCTTTTATTCAAAAATCAGGGTATTGATTGGGTTGAGTGGCAGAGTAAAAACATAATAAATAATGCCCGCGCCCAGAAGTGCTATGGTCAAGCTAAAAATTAATACCCAATGATCGGGCGGTTCATATGTATCTTCATCTATATCGTGGCGTACAGCAAAATAATGATAAGTTGAAAGCAGTACTGTTGAGAGTCCTACCAAAGAAAAGATCAATCCTAACTTCCAGCCATTACCAGGAGTAGTAGTTATAGGTGGTCTGAAAAAGCGCAAACGGACGATGACAACACCAAAACCCATTAAAGAGATTGCCGTCCGCATCCATGCTAGATAAGTACGCTCGTTTGCTAAATGATCTCTAATACGGGAAGAATTTCTCCGTTTTAATTGAGCTAAATTTCCTGGATTTTTTTCTATTTTGATATTCATAGGTTTGCTATATTCCACCTTTGACATCCAAAAGCCAAGTTAAACCATTAACTAATGGTTACTGGTTGGGGAGAGTGGAAGCTTGGTTCATATTGCTCAAAACATTTGACCTGAAGCGATTGAAGATAAACTTGTTGTTCTACTTGTAAGTTGAGTCGAGCAAATTTTTCTCGATTTAAATGAGCCGTAACTAAAGAATTATCAAGTAGGATTAACTCTAATTGAATTTCCCAGCCTAAATGAACAATTCGCTGGACTTTTGCTGGCACACTGCTTTTTTGAGGAGTTTCCCAGACTTCAAAATCGTGAGGACGAATGAAAAAGCGTGAGGACGAATCAGATTGATAAGTATGGCTCAAAATCGGACTAGTATGGGGCAGTATATTAACTTCGCCCACAAAGCCCATGACAAAAGGATTGACTGGATGATCGTATACTTCTGCTGGCGTGCCGATTTGTTCAATTCTACCTTGGTTCATGACGACAATTTTATCGGCTACAGCCATTGCTTCTTCGCGATCGTGAGTGACAAAAATACTGGTAAGATGTACTTCATCATGCAGACGGCGCAACCAGTTGCGTAATTCTTGTCTGACTTTGGCATCTAATGCCCCAAAAGGTTCATCGAGGAGTAAAACTTCTGGCTGTACTGCTAAAGCACGGGCAAGGGCAACACGCTGTCTTTGTCCGCCAGAAAGCTGACTAGGATAGCGATCGCCAAAACCTTCAAGCTGAATTAGTTCTAATAGTTCGTTAACTCTCTGTTTAATAACTTTACGAGGTTTTTTACGGATATCTAGCCCAAAAGAAATATTTTGTCTGACTGTTAGATGTTTAAATAAAGCATAGTGTTGAAAGACAAAACCGATATTGCGCTTTCTAATATCAAGATGGGTCGTATCGCGATCGCCGATTTTAACTCTACCTCGGTCGGGAGTTTCTAAACCAGCGATCGTTCGGAGTAAAGTGGATTTGCCCGAACCAGAAGGACCAAGCAAAGCGACTAAGGTTCCAGGTTTAACGTTTAAATCGATGTTGTTTAAAGCTTGAAAGTCGCCAAATTTTTTAGATACTTGAGTGACTGTGATACTCATAAGACGTTGTTTATTTTAGGTATGAAATTGATATTAATCTTTGAGAGAAGTAGGGGCGATTCGCGAATCGCCCCTACTTATGAAAGATGGGTTCTGGCTTCGAGTATTTCTTTGAAAATTAAAGTTAATACGCCGAGTGAAGCCAAAATCGCTGCTGCACCAAAAGCAGATTCTGCCTGATAGTTTTTGTAAGCTTGTTCGACAAAAATTGGTAAAGTAGCTGTTCTGCCCAAAATACTGCCCGATACTACCGCTACCGCTCCAAATTCACCCATGGCTCTAGCGTTGGTCAGCAAAATACCATAAAGTAAACCCCAGCGAATATTAGGTAGAGTAACGCGGGAAAAAACTTGCCAATCACTCGCGCCTAAAGTGCGGGCAGCAGTTTCTTGTTCTGCGCCGATTTCTTCTAAGATGGGAATAACTTCGCGGGCGACAAAAGGTAAGGTAACAAAGGCAGTCGCCAAAACAATTCCTGGGATAGCAAACAAGATTTTAAGGTTTAAGCTTTCTAGTAAATTACCCAGCCAGCCATTTTTGCCGTAAAGCAGGACTATAGTTAGCCCTGCGACAACGGGAGAAATTGAAAATGGCAGGTCGATAATACTGAGTAATAAAGTACGACCGTGAAACTGATTGCGACCAATTACCCAAGCAGCGCAAAGACCAAATATAGTATTGATGGGAACGGCGATCACGGTAACAATTAAAGTTAACATCGTAGCCTGCCAAAAGTCTCGTTGATTGACCGAGGTCAAAAAAACATTGATGCCCTGGTGAAAAGCTTCGTAGAAAATGGCGATCGCTGGTATTAATAACAATAGCGATAAATATATTAAGGCGATCGGTAAAAGTATTGCTGATAATTTAGGTTTAACGAGCATAGCGACGACTCCACTGTTGTAAAAGATTGATGAGCAACAAGAGTACTAAAGAAACTAACAGCAGCACAGTACCAATCACCGTTGCGCCAACGTAATCGTATTGTTCTAATTTTTGGAACACTAAAACAGGCGCAATTAAATCTTTAAAAGGAATGCTTGATGCCACCATTACTACCGAACCGTATTCTCCTACCGCCCGCGAAAAACCTAAAGCTACCCCTGTTAAAATTGGGGGAATTAATGGCGGTAAAATAACTCGCCAAAAAGTTTGAGAGTCAGACGCACCCAAAGACCAAGCTGCCTGTTCGATTTCTGGTTCGAGTTCGAGTAATACTGGCTGTAAAGTACGAACGATAAAAGGTAAAGAAATAAACAGCATTGCCACAAACACCCCCAGTCTAGTGAAAGCAATTTTGATACCGAAAGGTGCAAAAAATTGTCCGATCCAGCCATTATTGCTATAAATGGTTGCTAGAACCAAGCCAGCTACAGAAGTAGGTAAAGCAAAAGGAATATCGATCGCCCCATCAACGATTTTTTTGCCAGGAAATTGATAGCGGACTAAAATCCAAGCAACCAGAGTTCCCATAATGCCGTTAATTATCCCTGCAGCCAAAGCGGTAACAAAAGTAACTTGATAAGCAGATAGGGCAACAGGATCGGTAGCAGTTTGCCAAAATTCAACCGTGCCGATACTTAGAGACTTAGTAATTAAAGCTGCCAGAGGTAAGAGTAGAATCAAGCTCAAATAGCTGATGGTCATTACCCAAGGAAGGGAAATTTTCGGTTTTGAGCTAGTTTGCTGATGGTTGCGAGTCAATCGCGATCGCAACTTGGATTGAAGACTAGTCATAAATTTATGGTTTATGGTTTACTTAGGCAACTATTAAGCTGGAATTACCAAATATTTTTCGACTCCCAGTTCCTCCCAGCAATTAATTGTCAAAAACAAATCTTCAAATGTTCCTGAAACTTCTAACAAATACCAGTCAAAGCGATCGCTATTGATTCCTGATAACTTGGAAATAATTTGTAAATCGACCGTTGTGACCTGAGCTACATTCCATAGCATCAACTCGGAAAAATTATGCTTGGGCATTTTGAGAGCTAATTTAAACCTTAAGGAGTCAAGATTTTTACAGTATTGTTTCAGATTCGATTTTTGGTTTTCCATAATTACACCTGGGTATTTTCGCTAAGTAGAATCGACGCTTAAAACTATTTTTGGTTAATTTTGGTCATCATTTTGTCGAACTCTGCACCATCATCAAAAAATTGTCCCTGAATTTCATCCCAACCACCCAAATCCTTGACGGTAAACAGTTTGTTAATTGCGGGATATTGTTTGGTAAATTCTTTGTTGACAGTTGTTTCGATGGGACGAAAGCCAGCTTGAGCAAATTCTTGTTGTGCTTCAGGAGTGAAAAGAAATTCAGTAAAAGCCTGAGCAACTTTTCTTGTACCGTGCTTATCCACATTGGCATCGACTACCGCTACTGGACTATCAATCGAAATGTTGTAATCGGTAGGAATAATATAAGGCAAGGCTTCGCCTTTTTGTTTGGCTAGTAAGACTTCATTTTCGTAATTGAGCAAAACATTTCCTTGTCCCTGTTGATAAAAAACATCACTCGATTCACGGGCATCTTTAGGTAATACAGGAACCTTGGCAAATACTTTTTCGGTAAAGGCTTCTGCTTTTTGCTGGCTTCCTCCCGCTTGGGTTACCGAACCCCACAGAGCCAGATAATTCCATCTCGCACCACCAGAGGTTTTAGGATTGGCGGTAATTACCTCAACTCCATCATTAGCTAGATCCGACCATTTAGATACTTTGACGCTATCATCCCGTTTGACAATCGCGACTACGGATTTATGGGCGATCGATTCATTAGGTAATTCTTGTTCCCAATTTGGTTCGATTAATCCTGCTTCTTCGATCTTTTTGGTATCTAAAGCTAGTGCCAAGGCTACAACATCTGCTTCTAAACCATCAATTACAGCGCGAGTTTGCGAACCAGAACCGCCATAACTCTGCTCGAACACTACATCTTGACCAGTTTTGGCTTTCCACTGTTGAGTAAACTTAGGAATAATTTTCTCGTAGGCACTCTGAGTAACTGCGTAGGAAACTAAAGTCAGCTTGGCTTCTTCTGGCTCTTGTGCTTGGGCTTGGCTACTGTTACTAGCTTTACCTTGGAAAGAAGAACAACTAGCGATCGCCCCGCTAGCGATCAGTCCTGCTAACATCCAACCTATAAATTGCTTACTTTTAATCATAAATTTACGACTTGATTTATTTGAGATTTAATTTTAATCGAATTTTGAATGTATTGCAATACATTTTAGTTGATGATCGGCGAAAACCGTTAGACAGCTTTGCCTAGTTGAAGTTATTTCGTATGTCCGCAGGTAGGCTTGTCGCTACACATTCGTTTTTTTAAGAGGTGATTACGCGATCGGTAGCCGAGCGATCGCCTTCAGTAAAATGTTCAGCAAGATTTAGCAGCAGGGTTAATCTCAATTGGTCTTTCCTCAAACCATTTGATTCCCCCTCCTGGGGATGAGCATTTTTTATTAATCAAAACTACGGTA
>JBBSPC010000142.1:0-11668 GCA_038259125.1 Chroococcales cyanobacterium
TGTCTTTCCTAATTTTCTTAGGGCATCACTGGCTATAGCAAACTGCTGAAGCTTAGATGCCGTTTCAAATGCCTGATTATAAGCATTTATTGCCTTATCTGGTTTTTTTAAGCTTTTATAGTCATCGGCGATCGCCATTGTCAAAGTAGGTATTCTATCAAGTTTTTGAGCAGCAGTATATTGTTTAATTAACCGTTTTTTAATGGCGATCGCTTTATTTGCTTGCTCAGTGCGATCGTAGATATACATTAAAGTGTTTAGATAAAAATCAACTTTTTGAGTAGGTTTAAATCCTCGCTCGGCTGAAGTTAATAATTCTTGGTAAACATTAGCAGCATTAAAATAATCAAATTTCGCTAAATATAATTTACCTAATGTTGCTAAGTTATTTTGTTCGGCAACTAAGTCATCTGATTTTCTACTATTAGTTAAAATCTGCTGATAAATAACTATTGCTTTATCTATGTATCGTACCTGTTGATAAGCAGTAGCAAAGTTATCTAATAGACCAGAAGATAATAATTTTTTTGTAGTTAATTCCTCTTGAATAGCAATTAAACGTTCAGCAATATTACGCACATCTACACCACGGCTTTCTTGCCAGGCGATCGCGCCTACATCTCCCAATGCTTTGATTTCTGTCTCTGAATCGACTGCACGGGCTAATTTTAGCTGACGATACCAAAGCTTAAAAGCTTTATCACTATTGCCTTGTGCTAATTCAGCTTTTGCAGCGCGATCAAGTTTGGCGATCGCTTTTTTAAGCCGATATTTTTCAAAGGAAGTTAATTCTCGTTTGCCATAATCAGCAGGAATCAAAGGATCGTTCTGATTTATCGGTGTTTCTAAAGGATTAACTAATTGTGCTTGAGCTAGCACTTTCTCCTGAATAGAAAAAACATTAACAACTCCTAATAACAAAGCTATAAATACTATCTTCGAGCTATTCACTTATTCTCTTAAAGGTAGCCATTCTACCGATAACTTGATTCATGATTTGTAAGTAGTTAGATTTGATCGATAAAAGTAAATTTTGATTAGATCAAACAAAATTTAACCAACTAAATACATCTTCAACTTTTGTTTGCCAGTTTTGCAGAACATCTAAAACAGGTAATATATCTTGCTTTTCATTTACTTCTGGCAATTGTTTTGGTTGAAAAACTGTAATTGATTCATTATCAGGATCGATGAGATAGACTAATTTTGAGCCATTTTTGAGAGAAAATATAATTTTGCGGATAACTTGGTTTGCCGATTGTTGAGGGCGCGTCTCCCAAATCGCATTCGGGAGCTTGTGTCGCCCGTCGGGTGAGAGAATTTCAATTATCCAATCGGGGGCTATTTCAAATCTGTTAGCAATCCGACCCTTTTCATCTACAGGAATTCTTTGCCATTCAAACACAGCTATATCTGGAACTATAGATCGACCAGCAAAAGTACAGCGCAACTCTGTAAAAGCGCGAAAAGCCGTTGCGCGGGTTTCTCGCGTTGAGGCTATTGAGCAAGAAGCATAAGCTAGTTTTTTTGCTTTTCCCGCTTGGTTAATAGCAGACGCTAATTCTATTTGTAAAGTACTATGTTTTCCCTGGGGCATCGGTTTTTGATAAATTTTCCCATCAATGTATTCACTTGCTGGTTTGGTTTCTGGTAATTTTAAAAACTCCTCCAGGGTGGGTATGGGATTCGACCGAAGTAACGTCATCAATAGACCTCTTGCATGAATATTTTTTTTATAAAGATAGATCGCATTTTCAATCGGTGGGCAAAAATTATTTTATTGAATACTATGATCTAATTTCGAGTATTTGCCCACCCTATAAAACTGCTTTAACTTTAGGGGGTCGCTCGTCTAACTGTCGTTTTAAACATACGGATAAATTCCCGTGATAATTTCATCTGCTTTCAGCTTGCCGATTTTTTCTCCCGCACTGCTTTTGTCAGCTAGCTTGAGACTTGTAACAGGTAAAACTAATCGGCGATTAATATTGGTGGTCAAGGTAATATTTTCCCTGCCTTTAGTAGAAATAATTCCTGCTAGCATATCCTCCTTAGTCGTAAATTGAATTGCCTGAGTTCCAATATCGCCCCGATTACCTAACCTAAGAGTATTAACAGGGATACGTTTACCAAATCCTAGCTGAGAAATTACCGCAATCTGCTCGTTAGATCTAACCGCACAAGAACCAGCCAAACTTTCTTTAAGCCTGAGACGCATCACCCGATTTCCCTGGGCATTTCGTCCCATAATGGGAATTTGCACATCATCAACTGGTAAGCGCAAAATACGCCCTCCTGTAGTTGCAATCACAATCTCTTGTTCTGCTTCGGTAAAAAAGAAATATTTGAGAATATCTTTTTCCTTGAGCTTGACTAAAACTAAGCCCCGATTGCCCAAAGCATCTAACTCGTTTGCATCCAGGCGTTTAATTATACCTTGTTGGGTCAGCAAGACTAAATCTAAATGATGGTGATTTTCGGGAAGGAAAAAATGAGCTACCGTACTGTTAGCGTCTCTTTGGGCTGCCGAAGAAAGCAGTTCGACTGCGGGTAATTCGGTAGTTTCCAAACTAGAAGGAATTTCTTCTGTGGGAACAGGATAGACTTTGCCACTATCGGTAACTACGATTAATTGATCGCGATCGCCAATTGCTTCTTCATGGAGAATAAAATCTTCATCTTGCTTAGGAACAGCTTCGCTATTTTTTGTCGGATTTTCCCAATAGATACAACCAGAATTAGTTACCTTTAGTTTTGCTTGGGAAGAGCGTTCAAAAGTCAGAGTAGGAGATACGGTTAAAGCAGGATCTTTTTTAGTCGTCTTTTTCTTTTCGGTAATTTTTTTGGGAGTAGATGCTGGCTTAACCTCTTCGCTGACAACTACGTTTACAATGCGGGTACGACGTTCATCACTAAATTTCCGCTTGAGAGAACGTAATTCTTTTTTTAGCGACTTCATTAACTCGTGGCGATCGCCTAGAACCGTATTTAAATTGCTAATCCGCTCTTGTAAGTCTTCTAGTTCAGTTTCTAGCTTTTGTTTTTCTAAGCCTGTCAGACGACGCATGGGCATTGCTAAGATTGAATCTCCTTGGGTTGGGGAGAGGTCTAACTCTTCCTGGAGGCGTATTTTGGCTGTCGTGCCGTCAGGAGCGTGACGTAGAATCTCAATTACCGCATCGATCTGGTTTAAAGCTAATAATAAACCTTCTACCAAATGTAGCCGTTGTTCAGCCTGTTCTAATTCATGTCCATATTGCCTTCTAAGAGTCTGTTCGCGAAATTTCAAGAACTCCTCTAAAACACTGCGTAAAGGTAGCTGAATTGGCTTATTATCCACCAATGCCAGCATAATTGTTCCAAAATTGCTCTGCAAAGCAGTTTGTCGATAAAGTTGATGCAGAACTTTGGGGGCGGTAATATCTTTTTTAATTTCAATAACTACCCGCATTCCACTGCGATCGCTTTCATCGCGAATATCAGAAATCCCCTCAATTCTTCCCTGGTTAACCAGATCGGCAACTTTTTCGATCCAGCCTGCTTTATTAACCTGATAGGGTAATTCCGTAATCACCAGAGCTTTCTTTTCTCTGCGCCGTTTCTTGCCTGTAGCTATTTTTTCAATCTGAGCGATTCCCCGCATCTTAATGATGCCTCTACCTGTGCGGTAAGCATCCTGAATCCCTTGAAGTTCAACAATTTCTCCTCCTGTGGGGAAATCAGGACCAGGTATTAACTCCCAGAGCTTTTCGTCAGTTATAGTCGGGCGATCGACTAAAGCAATTAAACCATCTACTATTTCTCCCAGGTTATGAGGCGGAATATTAGTTGCCATCCCCACCGCAATACCTGAGCAACCATTAAGGAGCAAAATTGGTAGTTGAACAGGTAAAACAACAGGTTCGGTTTGGGAATTATCAAAGTTGTTGCTAAAGTTAACCGTTGCCTCGCCAATTTCTGTAAGCATTGCCTCAAAAGCCACGGGCGCAAGTCTGGTTTCGGTGTAGCGCATCGCCGCAGGCGGGTCATTATCTACCGAACCAAAGTTTCCGTGACCATCTAGCAGGGGATAACGGGTAGAAAAGCTCTGTACCAAGCGCACCAAGGCATCATAAACCGACTGATCGCCGTGGGGATGATATTTCCCTAAAACATCTCCTACCACACGAGCGCACTTACGATAGGGACGGTCTGGAGTTAATCCCAACTCATACATCGCATACAGAATGCGCCTATGTACGGGTTTTAGTCCATCTCTCACGTCAGGCAAGGCTCTGCCGACAATGACGCTCATGGCGTATTCGAGATACGATCTCTCCATTTCTTGGTGAAGAGGAGTAGGAATGATTTGACCACTTCCTAGTAAGTTAAGCTGCTGTGCCATTCAAAAGATCTCCAAGAGTTAAAGGAAATATGCCAAAAAGATAATTGAGACTTGGGAAAACAAATGCTGAGAGTATAAAAACATAACGTATGTTAAGTCTTACGGGTATTAAACTTTTCTATCTGGCTTTTTTAAGCCACAATAGCAATAAGTAACTGTATTCTAAGTAACCTTTATTTTCGTTATCGAAGCGTATTCCTTGCGCCCTTCGGCGACGTGGTAAGACAGTTGCCTTGCGGTGAAGCAGTTACGTTGGGGAGGGGCTGTTCCTGTGGGTTTCCCGCAGGATTTATAAGCCCCGTCGGGTTTCCCGACTTGAGCAAACTGCTGAACCCGAAGGGGAGTACGTGCGGCTAATCCCTTCGTCTCCGTTGAGCCAACTATTCTACCCTTTAGGAGGTCGCTCCTCATTTTTAACATCAAGTTTTTTTAATCCTACAAAACTTTTCTGAGTAACATTTATGACAACGGTTTTGATTGTAGAAGATGACCCCATCAATTTGCGGGTTTTTTCCAAGATACTAACAAAAAAAGGCGATTTGCAGGTCAAAGGGACAGAAATTGTCGAAGAAGTCCTACAATTTGCTCAATCTGGCGAGATTGATGCCATTTTGATGGATGTAGCTCTTGCTAATAGTATTTATCAGGGAAAACCAGTAGATGGAATTGAAATCACCCAAATGTTAAAGGCAGATCCCGCAACCGCAAATTTACCAGTGATCTTAGTGACTGCTCACGCTATGGAGGGCGATCGCGAAAATTTTCTTAATCAAAGTGGTGCAGATGGCTACATCTCTAAACCAGTAGTTGACCATGAAGCATTTATTCAACAGATCGTTTCTTTAATCAATAAGACATAATTGAAAAATTTGCAATTAGTTTCCTGTTGGCTATTGATAAGTGACAGCATTTTAGTACATTAGTCCTAAAAAAACAAATTCAACTTTCAATTCCTCATCCCTTAAAAAGACATTCTCGAAATATCTGCTGCACATCTTTAGCTGTCTTCTCCCAACTAAATGATTTAGCACGTTCTAATCCTTTCTGGCTGAGATCGTGACGAAGATTAGGGTTAGTTAAAATATTATTCATTCCCTGAGTAATATTTTCCACATCATGAGGATCGACATACAATACGCTGTCTCCTCCCACTTCTGGGATAGAGGTGCTATCTGAAGCAATTACAGGACAACCACAAGCCATTGCTTCTAGGATTGGCAAACCAAACCCTTCGTAGAGAGAAGCAAATACTAAACATTGCGCCATCGAATACAAGCCAGGTAAATCAGAGGTGGGTACATAGTCTAAAAAGATAATTCTATCTTTGGCTGACATCAGTTCAGTTTGACGCTTGATTTCAGGATAAAAAAAGTCATCTTTTTTGCCAGTAATGACAAATTGACAATCTTTGTAAGGTAAGCGATCAAAAGCCTCTAAGCAACGACCAAGGTTTTTGTAAAATCGCATATCTCCTACATAGAGTAAATATTTATCTAGGCTATATTTTTGGAGAATGTCTGGATTTGGTTTGGGAGAAAATAATTCTCGGTCAAACCCCAGATAAACCACCTCTATTGATTCTGGATTTAGCTGATAATTTTTAATGAGGTCTTTTTTTGTGTGCTGAGAAACACAAATAATTTTTCGCGATCGCTTAAGAATAAAAGGTACAACATAACGATAGTAATATTGCCATTTAGGACTCAATTCAGGGTATTTAAGGGGTATCAAATCATGAACGGTAACTATCTGAGGAATACTAGGAAACAGCATTCCCTCGATCACGGGAGAATAAAACAAAGCCGCATTTTGTTTAATTAGCTGCTGGCGTAACTTAGTTTGATACCACCAAAGACGCTTGATATGTCCAGGAAAACCGTAGTCAGGAGATAAAGTATCTGCCACAGTAATAAACTTGTCTGGGTATTTAGTCTGAAACAAATCAGAGTGCGAATAAAGAGCATAATCAAACTCGACAAAATTCATCAACTCAGAAATTAAATTATTGGTAAACACTCCCAAACCGCTAGCCTGTTTTTGAATATAAGTCGCGTTGATGGCGATTTTTGGCAGTGTAGACATTCAATTTCAACCTAATCTTAATAACACCAGCATCTAGCAAAGCATATTTTTGATAATTAGCTTAGTGGTGCTAAAGATGTAATGTTCAATAATTTATAGCAATCGAATCTTAGACTAGGAGATTTTTTTATCTTTTTACGTCTGTGCGTCTGGTGCGCGAGATAATTTAATTGTTTATAGTCTTAACCTCTACTTCGACTGTTACATATAAAGTGGTTTTAAAACTTTGAGGTTGTTTAATATGGAAGTTTATCTAATTCGTCATGGTATCGCTGCTGAACGAGGAACTTATACTGATGATGAAAAGCGTCCCTTAGTTGAGCAAGGTCGCTATAAGACCAAGAAAGTAGCAGAAAATTTGCTGTCAACTAAATTAAGGTTTGACCTAATGTTGACTAGTCCTTTAGTACGGGCTTACCAAACCGCAGAAATTCTTCAACAGGTTGGTTTATCTAAAAACATGGATACTTTTTCTCCTCTCAAACCCTATGGCGAAATTGAACAGTGGTTAAGCTGGCTACAGCAATGGCAAGCTGATAACCCCAAAGGAAAATTAGCTTTAGTGGGACATCAGCCAGATTTAGGTAACTGGGCAGAAATGCTGATCTGGGGTACTGTCAAAGGTCAGATAGTAGTTAAAAAAGCGGGTATTGTAGGTCTAACACTACCTGGTATTAGTACACCAATTTCTCGCAGCACTCTATTTCTACTTACTTCTCCTAAGTGGATGGGATCTTAAAAAAATATTGATCGCTTCTTGAACGGCGCATTCGCGCCAACGTCCCATGAGCGACACAGCACTCCTTCGGAGTGCTGTGTCGCTCATGGGAGGAAGGGCTTGCCCGCACCTGACCCCCAAGACCGCGCCGAATCGCTTTTTAAATTAGAAGTTTTTGGCTAATAGCTGCTAGCTTGAAAGATATGAAAATCTATGGAAATCGACAGCTAAAAACAGTTCCAGGACAAAGAACCCGTCCTACTTCAGCTAGGGTAAGAGAAGCTTTATTTAATATTTGGCGCGATCGCCTGAGCGATAGTCGTTGGCTAGACTTGTGTGCTGGCAATGGTTCGATGGGGGCAGAAGCTCTCTGTCGCGGTGCTAGCAAAGTAGTAGCGATTGAACAGTACGGCAAAGCCTGTAACGTCATTGAGCAAAACTGGCAGCAAATAGCCTCCCCAGAACAGTCTTATAAAGTAATCAAGGGGGACGTACTGGTTAAAATTAACAGCCTAGAAGGACAGCAGTTTGACTGGATATATTTCGATCCACCCTACGATCATAGTTATTTATATCTGCCAGTTTTAAAAGCGATCGCAAATCTTGAATTAGTTACTCCCGAAGGTGCGATCGCAGTTGAACACAACCCCAAACTTTGGCAAGCTAAAGAAGTACTAGGTTTGGAGATATATCGCACTAAGTCTTATGGCAATACCACCTTAAGTTTTTATGCGTTGAAGTAGGGGCGAAAGGTTTTTCGCCTTAGAGTAATAAGTAATGTCGCTCGTTTCTAAATGGAGAAACCTAGCTAATGGCAAATAAATCTCTTCCAGGTAAACTAATTGTTAAATCTGGCAAGTTTGTTTGGACAACAATGTGGCAAATTATGATGTCTCAACTTGCTCCGCGCAATAAGTCTGGGGCTTATGTTCGTCCCGAAAGCCAGTTAAGAAATTTTATTAATACCAAGCCAGATAATATTTATCAGCCTGAAGCTAATCGTTACCGCTTATATGCGGGCATGGGTTGCCCGTGGGCGCATCGTACCTTGGTTACTAGAGCTTTGAAAGGGCTAGAAGAGGCGATCGCCGTGTCAATTGTTTATCCTTCACCTGATGCAGGAATTTGGGTTTTGTCTAAGCCAGAATTGGGCTGCAATACCGTACCCGAACTTTATCAGCGATCGCAACCAGGCTATCAAGGACGTTCTACCGTACCGATTTTATGGGATGACCAAACCAATACCATTGTTAATAATGAAAGTGCTGAAATTATTGCCATACTCAATTCAGAATTTAATCAGTATGCACAACATCCTGACTTGGAACTTTATCCAGAATCTCTAAAAATTGCTATTGATAACTGGAATGAGAAAATTTATCATACCGTTAATAACGGGGTTTATCGTTGCGGTTTTGCCCAAACCCAGGCTGCCTATGAACAAGCAAGTCAAGAATTATTTGCCACTCTTGATGAGATAGATGCTGTTCTAAAAACTAACCGTTATCTTTGTGGCGATCGCCTAACTTTAGCAGACATACGTTTATTTACTACTTTGTTTCGTTTTGATATCGTTTATTATGGGCTGTTTAAATGCAATCTTCGCCGTATTCGCGACTACGACTATTTAGGAGCTTATCTACGAGATATTTATCAGTTGCCAGGAGTTGCCAAAACCTGCAATTTAGAAAGCGTCAAACAAGATTACTATGGTAATTTATTTCCTTTAAATCCAGGCGGTATTATTCCCATTGGACCAGATATTACTGATTTACAAGAGCCTCATCATCGGCAACGCTAAATTTGCTTATATAGAGAAATGCTGAATGTAGATTTAGAATGAAGGGTATAACTGCAATTGTTATTTATCAAGCACAATACTCAACAATATTATTTATGAACACTCCTGAAATAGATACAAAAGACCGTAGCCTTGGAGCTTTAATCTATTTATTCCCGCTGGTTTATTCTTTGCCCTTTGGCATACTTTTATTATCTCAGTTTCCCTGGCTGTATCAGTTTTTTGCTCCTTTAGTGGCTATTTATGGCATTACTAACAGTCTACCTTTTGCTAGTTTGCTTATTTTCTTTGGTCTGTGGTTTGCTGTGGTCAGAAATGAAAATGTTAGCAATTTTCTGCGCTTTAACGCTATGCAGGCTATTTTGCTCAATATTTTGCAGATTTTATTTAGCTTAATTATGGGAGTTTTAGTTCCTGCTTTTGGGGGGCAAAGTCTAATTAGTGAAACTTTAACCAACACTATTTTTATGGGTTCTGTTGCTGCCTGTTTCTTTTGTATTTTTCGTTCAATTCAAGGACAGTATGCTGAACTTCCTGGTCTTTCTGATGTTGCCTCCTCGCAGATTCGTTAATTAATTGAAATTTTGAAATTAAGCTCAAAAAGCGACTGAATCAACAAAGGCTTAAGCCGCATATAGCGATCACAGTATATTGCGATCGCTTAACAGTTACAATTAGAGCATCTAGCTAAGAATGTCTTCAAAAACGTTCTAGACCAACTATGACAATGGATAATCCTACAATTCAAACCGACTTAGCAGAAGTATTAGGACAAATCAATCGACGGCTAGAAAAAATTTCAGAAACTACTATTGAGTTAAAAACTGAGATTAATGAACTAAAGACTGAAACCAGAGTAGGTATTGCCGAAGTTAAAGGCGAAATTAGATCTATTGATGAAAAACTATCTGGTCAGATCAATACTTTAGATACAAAGGTAGAACAATTAGATAAACGAATCAGTAATTCCGAATTTACAAATCGCGGAATATTAATTGGCATCATTGTGATTGTCTTAAGTGGTGCTGCTAAGTTTTTTGGATTAATTAGCAATTAATTTCTCTATTCTTCATTCATCTAAGTACTTAAATACTATCGGTAATACTGCTAAAGTGAAATTTCTCTACTTTACACCCAGGAATTACGCTACCTCCGCAGCGTTTTGCTTGACTTAATGCAACTACGTTTTTCAGCATTTCAGGCAAACATTGATTAAAGCGCAGGTTTTTTATGGGGTAAGATATTTTGCCGTTTTCAATTAAAAAAGTACCGTCTCTAGTCATACCCGTAACTTCTAGGGTGCGAGGGTTAACATAGCGCACATACCAAGCACGGCTGACAAAGATACCTCGTTCTGTGCTGGCAATTAGATCGGCAACGGTTTTATTTGAACCAGTCATGACAATAGGATACATTGAGCCTGTTGGTTCTTTGTCCTGTTCTTTTGCCCAATAGCGACTGTAGGAGAGAGTTTGGGGAATACCATCTTTAACGATATCCAAATGTTCGTTACTTAAACCATCACCGAAAAATCTGCCTCCCTGCAATAGAGGATGAGCAGCATTGCGCTGAACTTGAATAATCGGATTAAATAGCTGTTCGCCAACTTTATTACCGATAGGCTTACCAGAATCATCACTGAGAGACATAAAAGATCGCCCTTCATCCGCTGCACGAGCATCTAAGTTCCAAATTACCCAAGGAAGTAAGCTGGCAAATGCGGAAGGTTCAAAGACAACTGTGTAGTCTCCTGGTTCAATAGCTTGAGAATTACGCGAGGCGATCGCTCTTTCGATAACTTTCTCGGTCAATTCAACAATTGGTAACTGGTCAATACTCCAGGCGGTGCAGCGATTCCAGCTAGAACCATTATCAATACGGGCAGTAAAGCTAAAGTCGGCTTCGGTAGTGCGATCGCAACCTCGCAAACCCGCCGAGTTACCAATAGCGTTTAAAGAAACCTGAAAACTAAGCGTCCCCGATCCGTTAACCCCTGCATCTTTACTCAGAGAACATACCTGCTGAATAATTTCGCCTTTTTTTAAGGGAGAGAGGGTAGCAGTTGCTCGATCAAATGCAGGAGTGCGATCGCTATAGGTTTGCTTTGGTAATAATTCGACCCATTCAGGATCGACTGGGGCAATACTAGCTAAGTCTTCTGCTCGTTTAACCGTTAGGGCGATCGCATCTCGATCTAATTCTGTAGTTGATGCAGAAGCACTGCGTTTACCAAAGTAGCTGGTTACGGTGATGCTAAAAGTATTCTTGCGGACGTTTTGACTAATTTGATTTTCACTGAAGCGACTTAGGGCGGTTTCATTGGCACTCAGGCTAACAAAAATACCGTCGGCTTGAGATTGGGCGATCGCAAATTCAATTAAAGCGATCACTTCTTTTTGTGTAATGAAAGTATTAAGAGTGGCTAAAGTCATATTTAACTAACAATTGATCGGTAAGAGGCTAGAAGCTTTTGCCCTTAAAGCCTAAACTATGTAAAGTTATATAGTAGCAATCTGGGAATGATAGTATTAATTTTTGGTGGGTGCGAACCGAAGTCGCACTTGAGAGTGAATCCCTCAGAAAGATTCTAGCCTAGTAGTCAAGGATATACCCGCTCAAAGGAGCATCACTGGTAACGGAGATGTTTCACAGCTAGAGAGTTAAATGTCTCAAAACAATTCAA
>JBBSPC010000143.1:0-11586 GCA_038259125.1 Chroococcales cyanobacterium
ATTTTCGATATCGGTCATATTTCATCATAGGGAGGGTTTGAATTCTTAAGCTATTTTCATTTTCTCCCTATTCATCCTTCATTCTTTCTTGTTTTTTTCTTCCAGACTGTTCCTTAGTCTAAACTACAGTTAGATGATGGCGGTGCAAACTGTGCAAATATCTCTTCTCCCGTCATGTTCTTGGTTTCATTGGCAAAAGAGTAATATTTGGGTTTTTCGTCGATAAATACCTGATGCTCTAAAGTTAGATTGGATTCATGATCAAAAATTCCTGCTGGGATGTAATATTGATTGTTTTGTTTGAACCGATAAAACAAATGGCTACCACACTGCTTACAAAATCCCCGCTCCGCCCATTCTGAGGATTGATAAAGCCCGATATTTTCTTCACCTTCAAAACTTACATCACTGCTACATTCAACTGCCATCAAAGCTCCTCCACCCCATTTACGACACATATTACAATGACAAGCTGCAATATGAGGGTTCATGCTGGTGGTAGAAAGGCTTACCGCTCCACACAGGCAATTACCTTTGGCAACACTTAGTTCAGACATATTCTTTTCTCCTTCGGGGTTACGCGTTCTATTTGTCCTGCTCTCGATCGTTATACCGCTTGTGAGCTTAGTAACTGACAATTCGCAACAATCATTTAAGACTGGTGATTGACTACCACTACCAATTACCTCTTATGATGTCCATCACCCACGCTGCGATCGCACTCTCTGGAACATCTCTAGTCTTAGGAACGGCTAACCCTTTAACTTTGGGCTTGGCTATTCTCGGCTCTCAGCTTCCCGATATCGATACCACTACAAGTACTATTGGCAAAATCTTTTATCCCATTAGCTCGTGGATCGAAGATAGATTTCCCCATCGCTCAATTACCCATTCATTGCTGGCTACTGCTGCTATTACTGCGGTTAGTCTTGGTGTTAATTACTTCTTTCTGCATGGCAGTATAAAAGCTGCGATCGCTCTTCCATTAGGTCATCTATTAGCTTGTTTCTCTGATACCTTTACTAAGCAGGGTGTTCAACTGTTTTATCCTGAGCCTGTCTGGGCAATATCTGTATCGAATCCAAGACGGAGACTTAAGACTGGTGGTGCTGGTGAATTATGGGTTTTAGGAATTGCGATCGCTCTCCTGACATTGGGAATTCATCTCGCTAACGGTGGGGGCATAACGACCAAAGTATCACAGAATCTAGGCTTGAGAGATGGCATTGTCAGAATCTATAATGAGAACGCCAGTACTAATCAGGTATACGCGAGCATCACAGGTTATTGGACAAGCGATCGCACTAGTGCCGATGGTAAATATTTAATTCTAGGCAATGAAGGCAGTGAGTTTATCGTTACCGATGGTAAAGGTGTCTATAAGACTGGCGAACAGATTATTACTTCAAAGGTAAGTACGGTCGTGGGGGAAGTTGCCAAGACTAAGATTAAGAGTATTAGTTTTGATGATGAAAGTGCTGTGGCTCAACTGTCAGAATTACAAAGTGCTTATCCTGGGGCTGAGATTTATTTGAGTGGTGAGTTGACTATTGATTTTCCTGAAGATGTGAAGATTCCCATTGAACCGAATCAGATGGTTACGGCTTCTGTGGTGGGGAGTAGTTTGAAGTTTAGTTATTGCAGTTTGGATAAGGCGATCGCATATCTTAACGCTCAATATGCGATGGGTACGGTAGAAATAAAGGTGGTGCAATCGCAACCATCGATTCAATAAATTTATAAGCTATTTATTTGCATAGATATTTGATTTATATTTATTCTCGGAAGTATTTTTTTAAACAACTACATTTTGCGTAAATAAAGAATCAATAACTATGAGCTATGTATGTAAGCAAATGGTTTCTTCTTAGTTTAAGAAGCAGAGAGTAAGTATAAAAATTAGGATCGAAAGCCTAAACCATTAAATAGTATTGAGAAAAATTCTGGAAAATCTATCAAAAGCTCTGCTTATAAAGATAAACAGTTGATTGTTTTATACCCTTAATTTAATTGCTCTTCTAATGTTACAGGATAGTAAGCCAGATCGTGTTGGTATTTTAGTAGTTCATGGAATCGGAGAACAGTGTCAGTTTGAGCATCTTGAGGAGGTTGTTAGAAATATTGCTTCTGCTTTGCAAGAAGATTCCAATTTAAATAGTGTCCAAGTTGACGTTAATGTTAGTGGAGATGCAGCTTATCGAGCCGAGCAACAGACTTGGCGAGGTGAGGAAACTGCAACAGCAATCATTGAAGTTATAGATAAAAGCAAACGGCGTACAGATTTAGAATTTAGAGAAGTTTGGTGGTCAGATCTCGATGAACCAAACAGTTTTCATAAGTTTTTGAGTTTTTGGGTTTGGGGTTTGTCACTATGGTCAAAACCTCGATACAACAAGACGAGTGTTGGCACAGCAGAGGAAGATATGCGGTTGCCTGGACGCACTTCTGAAAATCAAGAACAACTCTTACCAGGTCAAGGCGAACCGATTCAGCTTTGGCATCGTTTTTATCTATTTCTCGTATCTTTTGTAATATTAATCCTCTTACCACTTCTGTGGATCTTAGGTAGAATTTTACGCAGTATTTTAGGGATTGAGATTAGACCTGATATCTTGGTTGAATATTTGGGTGATGTCAATTTGTACCAACAAAATGCACGAGAAGGAAAAGGGCCGTTAGTCGATCTAGGAAAATACCCTCCCCGCGTTTCTGTCCGACGGCGAATAATTAAAGCTTTTGTTGAAATGGCTTTGGAGGACTACGATCGCTGGTACATCTTATCTCATAGTTTGGGAACTGTTGTTGCCTTCAATGGGTTAATGGAAACAGAAAGATCGTTACCCAACTATCTAAGGCAAAGTCTGTGGAAGAAATGGTGCGATAAACATCCAAATAAAATTAAAGGGCAAAATCCGTTGACCGAGGAACAAAAGAAAAAGATGCTTCCGTCACGTCCAAGTTGGCTTCGAGATGATGAAATTATCGACCGCAAGCAATTATTTAGCAAGCTGAAAGGATTGATGACCTATGGTTCTCCCCTTAGCAAATTTGCTGTTCTTTGGCCATCAATTGTTCCTCTCAACAAAGATGAATTAGTTTTCGGAGAAGATTTTGAATGGATTAACGTTTTCGATCCGACCGATCCAGTTTCCGACTTTACGAGATTTTTTGATAGCAAACACGGTAAAAATTCACTGTTGACACCTAAAGAGATACCCTATAAGGCAGGTCAAGTTCATCTTTTGAGTCACGGTCAGTATTTAACATTCAATCCAAAACGGAGAAGACCATTAGTTCGTCAAGTTTCCAAATGGTTTCTCAGTGGCGAGAATTTCCAACCAAATTACAGAGATGGAGAAGATACAGATGAATTTCACCAATTAGGCTGGCCCATGCCGAAAGCCGGTAAAAAAGATTCACTTATTGTTTCTCTCTATTTTGGATTGGGTATTTTTATCTGGTTTCTATTGGGAGTTGTCATTTCATTTGTTCTAAGCTGGATTGTTCCCTGGTTTCTCAACCAAATTTCTAAGTTTCTAGCACAGTTACATCTGAATCTTGACTTCATTGATGATAGCTTGTTGCGGATTAATCATTTTCTGTCTAATCCTTTTTCTTACGTTATAGTGACTGCTTGTATCGTTTTGATTGTTGGAATAGTAGCCCGATTGAGTGGTCTTAATAGAAATAAGGTAATCTCATCTAATCAAGATGAGATTTGAATTTGAGGTTGCTTTTATGACGAACGAGATATTCAATGATATTGAAACTCAATTAAAGAAATGGCATAGAGGAGCAATTACATTACACTCCATTTACGTAATTCTGGTTGAACCGAATCAGATGGTTACGGCTTTTGTGGTGGGGAATGCGATCGCATATTTGAAGGAGCAGTATGCAGTTGGGACGGTGGAGGTTATGATTTTGCGGTCATGAATATTCAATATCTGTTGAGTGGCAACCAGGACAAGTTACTGCTATCCAAACTGTCATTTAATTCTATAATTCTTATCAACAGGTTTGCAACACTACCAGCGTTTTTGAGGAGTTTCAAATATGGCTTTAGATCAACTTGAAGCATTTTTAAAGAAAATGCAGTCTGAACCTGCACTTAAAAATGAGGTGCTTGCTTCATCAACGGCAGATGATGTTGCACAAATAGCACTCAAGCTTGGTTTTGAATTTTCAGGTGATGAATTATTGAGAATGTCAGGTAAGAAAGTTGGCAGGGTTACTGTTAAAAAAAACGATCTTCCTGGAGAGTACTGGGGGAATTGAGCAATCGCTATTCCTAAAACCCAAATTACGCTGTGCATAGCCAACCGCGATCGCACCCAAACCCTACCCAATAGACTAAGACAGAAGCAGAAGACCAATAACGGTGAACTGTGATGACAAGAATCAAAAACCTGTCTGTGTATAAACTATTGGGCTACTTCCTTTTAGCCATCGCTGCTTATGCTTTCGTCAATGCCAGCAATACCGACCTGCAAGCCACTGCACCAATCACTGAAGAACCGACCCAATCAACCCCAAATCGCCACACCATTATCCTAGTTCTCAACCAACTGTCAGACTTGAAGGTAGAAGAAGGACAGAGAGTAGAAACTGGAGATATCATCAGCGATCGCACTTCTGAAAAAACCAAACTACAAGCCAAAAGACAGAGATTAAATGATTCCCTCGCCAAAGCCAGATTACCCCTCAACGCACTAAAACCAGTACCATCACCCTCATTTCAAACCGAACTAGTCACTCTCAAACAGGCTCAGTTTAATTTAGAATCAATTGTTGCTCAGGTAAATAATTTTGATGAAAAATTCTACCACAAAGACCCTTGGCACGTTCAAGTATTTGAATCTGATAAGGTTCAACGATTGGCAGATTTGAAACGCCAAGAATTAGAAGCATCTATCAATGTTGAGAGAGCGATCGCCTCACTTGATGAAGCTAAACTCAATTACCAAAAGCAGCAGTACGAACACTCTCTTAAAGTTTCTGATTATCAAACTTCATTGCAGAAGCAGCAGGAGCAAGTTAATTCAATCCAGACTCAATTAGATACAGTTGATGATGAATTAGATAAACTGACTTCTGTTTATTCGCCATATCGAGGGAAGGTAAGAAGAGTAAAGATTCTCGGACAGAATGAGCGCAGCATTAACGTTGAGGTGACTTTGGATATTCGGGGTGAGAAGTAGGCGCGATCGCACCATAAAACTTATTGTTCATGCCAATAAACTATTAATTAAAATAGAAATATAACCAAGATAAATTAGCGAATCTTTTTAAAGTTTAAAAGAGAAAAAACCTACCTAAAGTTTGAAGATTCAGTGGAGTGAGAGTGGTAAAAGTCGAGTTCTTACAATCTTGCTGAGGTTTAAAACTATGTTGAAAGCTATTATTTATTTGGGTTTCATAATACTTTTCATTCTATTTTGGCGTTGGGTGCTGTCGAATGGTACAGATCATTCTCCCCCGCCTGGACGCATTTAGACGTGCGAGAAAGGGTGAAACGTGAAACCATCTAAAAATCTATAAACTGACTACTACCCGCATCAGGGGATATATGCAGATATTTCTCGGTAGTAGTTACACTCGCATGACCAAGACTTTGCTGTAACAATCTTAAATTACAACCAGCTTCTAAGCTATGACTGGCGTGGGAATGTCTCAGCCAGTGTGCCGATGCCCTCTCGTCAATACCCGCTCGTTTACAAGCTCGTTTAATCATCCGATGTACTACGCTGCGCTCCATCTGATTGTGATGCCTTGAAATAAAGACATACTGATTGACCCGATGATATTTCTCAAACTCCTTCACCTGCTGCCATAGCTTGTCTGGTATCAAGACAATTCTAGTCTTAGAACCCTTGCCAAACACCGTCGCCTTACCGCCGTCACTATGCGATCGCAAGTCATCCCAAGTCAAACCAATCACCTCAGACACTCTCAACCCACAGCCATACATTAAAGATAATAAAAGGCGATCGCGCTCGTTCCTGACTCCATACTTAATCAATCCCTTAACATCAGATACATCTAAAATCTTCTCGGCTAAACTTTCCTTGGCTTTGGGAGTCTTAAGGAAGCTGCCCACATTTAAAGTTAAATAACCAGTCTTCACCCCAAAACTAAACAGAGACTTAATTACTAGAACTTTGTTCGCCACAGTGGTAAGCTTAAATCGAGCTTTTAATCCCCTTTCCCATAGCTGAAGATCCTCTAGTTTCACCTCACTTAAAGGTTTAGCAATGAATTCAATGAACTTGGTCAAGGTGCTGTTGTAACTCACTTGGGTAGTATCCGATTTCCCCCCAAGCCAAATCAAAATTAACTCGCGATCGCAGTCGGCATTAGTAACTTTGTTCTGTACGTTCATTAGTATGGGTGTATCGAAGAATGTACATCAATATAAGCACTTTTGATGTATAGGTAGGCTAAAAAAAAATGACCTACCTATACTTCTATACGAAATTAAGGATTGAATGAGAGAACAGACCGTCCTACAGCGACAATAAAACCTCCAACAGCAGTAATTAAAACTCCAATCAATGTCCAGATCTGCGCCTTCTGTGAGCCTTTAATTTCAGAAATGTCTCCTACTGTGCCTTCGAGCTTAGTCTCTACCCTGACTAATCTTTTGTCGATGTCTTCAACTCTTTTGTTAGTTTCCTCAACTTTATTCAGAATTGTTTTTTGTCCCTCTTTCAATTCCTGTAGAATTTCTTTGAGGTCAGTTTCTATTTGGATGTTGCTCATTGTTATACTTTTAATAGGATTTGAATAATTTAAATCAAGGGAAGCTTCTAGATGTCCAGTCGGGAGGCTTCCTTTTTAATTGTATTGTCTCACTGTCAATGACGTTGCAATATTAATCTATCTGAGCCAATCAAGAACGAACAACTCATGAATCAAACAGAATATCTTGTCGATCGCAAATGGTTGAGTTCTCAGTTAGATAATCTCCAGGTGGTCGTAGTAGACTGTCGCTTTAAACTATCCAATCCTAGTTGGGGAGAAGAACAATATAGCTTGAGTCATATTAAAGGTGCATATTATCTGAATTTAGACCACGATTTATCTGGTGAAGTGCAGCGTCACGGTGGTAGACATCCTTTACCAGATATCGATGTGTTAGCTCAAAAGTTCGCGAGGATGGGAATTGTAAGAAACGAGACTTTAGTTGTAGCTTATGATGATTCTCGTTTTGCCTTCGCTTCCCGTTTATGGTGGCTACTGCGATATTTGGGACACGATCGCGTAGCTTTACTCGACGGTGGATGGCATGACTGGCTCAACCATGATTGTCCTTTCTGTAATACCGTTCCAAAAAATAGGTCGGGAAACTTCGATCCTCAACCAAACTCAGACTGGCTGGTGGATATAGAGATGGTAAAATCGGCTCAAAACAAAGATGGTGTTATTGTAGTTGATTCACGCGATCGCGATCGCTATCTGGGGTTAATCGAACCGATAGACCCAATTGCAGGAAGTATCGATGGTGCGGTCAATTCACCTTGGAAACAGGTAAGTGATGAATCGGGATATCTCAAATCAAAGCAAGTACAGCAACAGCTATGGAATGATTACAAGGACGCAGAAGAGATAATTGTCTATTGCGGTTCGGGAGTGACAGCCTGTGTTAATTTACTTTCTCTGGAGGTGGCAGGAATAGAAAATACTAAGTTATATCCTGGTGGCTGGAGTGATTGGTGTTCCTATCTAAAGCAGAACTAGTTATATTCATTTGCCTATTTGGGGAAGATTAAGGTTACAAACTTCTTTTTCAAACGTCAGATGAAACCTAAAACTATTCTCAATGGTGCAGTTCTGTTTGTTGGCTTGGGTCTGGCTGCCTACTCTTGGTTTAATGGTGTCCGAATACGATTATAATGTCGAAGATGTTGCCGTCGATTCACCTACACCTGCTGAAGACCAGGAGATTACACCCGAAGTATGGCAGGTTAAAGAAGGCTCAATCTATGACGGTGACACTCTTCGAGCAGTCCGAGGTCAAGAAGAGCAAAAGATTAGATTCTGCGGAATTGATGCCCCAGAGAAAAACCAGGAATTAGGAATTGAATCTAGAGATTACTTGCGATCGCTAGTTGGGTTTGGCAATGGTGAATTACTTCTAGTCCCAATTGAAAAGGATCGTTATGGGCGTACTGTGGCAGAAGTTTATCTACCCGATAGAAAAACCTCTGCTATCAATCTAAATCTCGAAATGGTTCGGGCTGGTTACGCTTGGCACTATGCCCAATATTCTGATACTTGTACGATGCGCGACCAGTTAATTGCAGCAGAAGGCATGGCAAAGAATGAAAAGTTAGGAATTTGGAAAGGAAATCCTCAACCACCTTGGGAATGGCGTTCGGCTAATAAGTAAAGCGATGGCGAACTAAATTTCTGTTTCCGCCGATTCCTAAGTTAAAGAGCCAAGTTTTACTTTTTACAAGTAATTTCTTGCTTCCTTTTGAGAGTTTTTGGACGCGATATTCAATATGTACTCGAAAATAGTTGCCAAAATTACCAAAATTTAGTTGAAAACTGAGTCCAATCTCTGACAGTTTTATTAATAGTTCTAGCTACTTGGATATGGGGTTCGTCGGCTTCGATGGAAATAATATTTGCCTCGATACCCATGCCCAACTCTTTGATAACTAGATTCGCAGCTTCTAAACCCGTAACATAGGCTTTCTCTTGCGACCAAGAGCCATGACGGGTGACAATCCAATCTCCACTCATGTATAGATTGGGAATATCGGTTTTAGCCGAGAGTAAATTTTGATAACTACCAGGGAAAAAGTGAGTGACACCTTCTTTGACGCGGATAACGCTGCTGTCTGTAACCTTAGCTGCACCAAAACCAGAGATGCAGGTAGCAAGATCGCGATGTACTTTATCAATAATTTGTTCGTCGCTCATCGATAACAGTTGGTTGGCATGATAAAAATCTGCTTCAATGACAGTATTTGGTTCGTTGTGATATTCATCATGAAGATCGTTGAGGTCGAAAAATGTCCAGCCAGTAGTAGCATCAAAGCCAAAACAAGCATTAGAAGGCAAGGGTATATTGATTTTGCGATCAAACCATAAACGGGTAGCTAAAACATCGATACCTTTTAAATTAGCCAAGTTACGGAATTGGGCATAATTACTAAGGGTGCTGCTGCTTTCTACAATCTTTTTCATTCCTGTAATGCTGATACTAGAAATAATTGCATCGGCAGCCAAGAATTCATCGCCACATTTTACTCCTGTAGCTTTTCTGGCATCGTCAACCACAATATCGCTAACTCGTTTGTTGGTTAGGACTTTACCGCCAGCCCGTTCTATTTCGTCGATCCAGGGTTGAAAAATTTTTTCGCCGACAGTACCGCGACACCAAACCACATCAAAATCAGGCTGATGCGCCAAAATGAAATAGTAGAGCATTCCCAAGGCTGCTGCTGCGGAACATTGTTCTCCTGGAGCGAATAAACCCACCAGTAGCATCGGTTCAAAGGATTCCTTATAAAGTCTTTCTGATACCCCATACTGTTTAAATAATTCTCTGGCGGTCATTTTATCGTAGCTAGCCCAAGCCTCATGAGAATTATCAAAATCTATGACCGAATAGAGGAGAGGTAAAGCAGAAAGGCGATCGCTTAAAGGCAAACGTTTGAACCTAGTATAAATAAATGTTCCCAAAGGAGAAGGTAAACGAGGTTCATTTTGAAAAATGGGCGACTCTACTTCTAGACCCGCAGGGGAATATTGAGACGAACGGGTAAAGCGAGTAAAAGGATCGAGCTTTAATTGTTTAACTTTACTGAAAATATTGCGGTAAGGATACCAAAAACCATGAATTCCTCCCTCAACGGATCTGCCCCCTGGTGTCTTCCAACCCGCTACCAAACCCCCTGGATATGGTGCTGCCTCCAAAAGAGTAACATCATAACCTTGCTCGGCTAAATGGGATGTCGCCCCCAAACCAGCCCAACCTGCGCCAATAACTATAACTTTTTTTGATTCTGACATCTTCATGGTGTGTGTTGATTAGACCGATAGATCGAAGCAAATAGGAAATTTCTAACTATACCTAATTATATTTGTGTAAAAAAATTTCCCCCTCCGAATTGATAAGGATGGCGATCCGTAGGGTGACGGGTCGCCCTTCACCTCTGAAAAAGTGTATTTACTTGGTACAAAAATACTGTAGGTAATTCACGAAGAGACGCTAGATATAGAAAAAGTTAAGAAGAAACTATTAGATTCCGCTACATAGAGCGTAGAACGGTTAATATCGAATATTCTGGCATTTTGCGGCAATTTAGCTAAAAGTTAAGTTGAATTGGTAAACCGTCCTGAAAAGCCAATAATTCTCCTGAGTGAATGGGAGTCCAAATCTCGTTATCAGTTAGGGGAGTAGTAGCAATAATAGCAACGCGATCGCTTGGAGTTGTTAATTCGTTAAAATCTACAGTCACATCTTGATCAATTAGATGGGCTGCTGCAAAAGGTGCTTGACGCACAATATAACAAAGTTGGGTAGAACAATGGGCAAACAAATGTTCTCCATCGGCAAGTAGATAATTAAATATGCCTTTGGCTGCTAATTTTTTAGTAATGTCATTCAGCACTGAGTACAATTTTGGCAGAGAAGGCTTACTATGAGGAAAGTTTTGACGCAAGGTTTCTAAAATTAGACAAAAAGCTTTTTCGCTGTCGGTATCTCCCACTGGTTGATAAAATTGCCTCGGTTCGAGTTCAAAGTAAGCTAAATCGCCATTGTGAGCAAATACCCAATAGCGTCCCCATAATTCTCGAATGAAAGGATGGCAGTTTTCGAGGAGAATTTCTCCCTGAGTCGCTTTACGGATGTGGGCGATGACATGGGTAGAATGGATGGGATACTGTCGCACTAATTCTGCTACTGAAGAAGTACTCGAAGGTTTAGGATCTATCAAAAGCTGACAGCCTTTGCCTTCAAAAAAAGCAATGCCCCAGCCATCACGATGATCGTCAGTTTTTCCGCCCCTGGTTGAAAAACCCTCGAAGGAAAAGCAAATATCGGTGGGAACGTTACAGTTCATACCTAGTAGTTGGCACATATTCTTTATAGCGTTTCTAAGTGAGATACAGGTTAATGTTGCGTTAATCGTTGATTGTTAATTATTAGCTAGAGTGGTCTTAGAGAGTCATTAAGATTCTTAATATCGTATTCGTTTTTGAAATAAATTTTAATTGTATTTAAAACAGTTTTAAATCAAAATTAATTGGAGAAGGTTAACCAAGCTATTTGAGATTTTAGATTTATCGATTGTTGATTGTCACAATAGTTCGGACAATTTTTTAGAAGCGAGGAAAAAAGCTATCCATTGGATTAAGGTAAAAGTGTTGAAAGATTACCATACAATGGATAGCGTTAGAACAATTATACAAAGCCTACTCTCTTCAGTAGGATATTTGGCACAACCTCAACTCAGATCTTGCACCTCATCAGACAAAAATCAAAATCCCGCTCATGTAACCAGGGTATAACTGTCTCTAACTGATTTAAAAGAGACAAAAGCAAAATATGAGGTAGAAGTAAAATTA
>JBBSPC010000144.1:0-11422 GCA_038259125.1 Chroococcales cyanobacterium
AGCTTCTGCGCTTGAACTCTTAAATCTTTTAATGTATCGTTGGCTTTTTCCTGAGCGTATGAGGCAAAACCCACACCCATGTAAAAAGCTTTTTTTGCAATATCTTCAAAACCTGCCATATTTAGCTTTTCTCCTAATCTCTGACAACTTATTTTTAGTGTATATCATCAAATAAATAGCTGAACTATAGAGAAGTGCGGAATTCCGCATTGAGGTTAATCTAAAACCAAAAGAATAACAGTTAATAATTGCTAAGTAGACAGACACAATTAAACTAAATTCGTTTAGGACTTATGCATCTGCCCCCTTGTATCTTGAATTTAGTATCCAGAATACGGATACTTTAAAAGTAGTAGTAGACCGTCACCCCCTTGGTTTATGCAAACCGTGATTTAACTGGGGTCATTATTATCCTCTTGTTTCTTATCAACTTTGTTCTGAGTTGTATCTTTTTTTAGCGATCGCCTGAAAGAAAAAATTAGACTTGACATTCAAGACAATCCCTAAATTCCCCAACTTTAGAAGACTTGAAACAGAAAAAAGAACTAATGAACTGGAAAGCGATCGCTTTATAATTATTTTTCAACTTTATTGAGCTAATTTAATTAAAAGTTTTAATGCTTCATTAAAAGAAACTCCTGGCTTGTGAAAATTAGTGTAATTGCTTTATTATTATCCCACTCGAATTCCATACATTTAAAATAACAGATTGCGATCGCGCCTATTGGATATTCTTTGATTTAAAAGACGTATATTTAAGTTAGAGGTCTATTAGAATAGTGACAAATTATAATTTGCACGAGCTTTGATTATTTAATTAACTATAAAAGCCTAAAGAAAATTTGCCGTTCTACTAGACAATGAAGTAACTTGTGAATATTAAGAACTTATAAATTGAAATATTACTGTGTCTAAACTTAACTGGTTGATTTCTTTGATAGCTTGCGCTGGCATTACTAGTATATCTTTGCCAGTTAGGGGACAAGCCGTACTACCATACATACCTAAGCTAGATTCAGGAAAACTAGAGGCACAGGGGCTGCAACTGCTTCAAGACGCAGTACAGCTAATTCGCTTTCAGCAGTACGATCTAGCGTTACCTAGAGCCGAATTAGCGACTCAGTTAGCTTCTGGTAACTATGAAACCTGGTTTGTTCTTGGAAGTCTGTATGTTCAAGAAAAAAAGATTAACAAAGGTATAAAAGCTTTAGAAAAGGCGGAGGCTCTTGCCCCAGAAGAAGAAAGTATCTTATTTGGTTTAGGTAATGCTTATTTTCAGAAAGGTGATTATGAAGCAGCCAGAGATAAGCTAGAAGCAGGCTTAAAAATAGAGCAAAATTCCCCAGAAGCATTATTTGATTTGGGTAATACCTATCTCAAATTATCTGACTTTGACCAAGCAATTGAATCCTATGAAACAGCTTTTTCTCAAGAAGCAACTTTTTGGCCCGCACTGAATAATGTGGGTTTGGTAGAATATGAGCAAGGCGATCGCGATAAAGCAATTAAGAAATGGCAGTCTGTACTTAAAGTAGACGGTAAACAGGCAGAGCCTCAACTAGCTTTGGCTGTAGCTCTGTTTACCGAGGGAGATATCCAAAAAGGGATTGAATTGGGTAAAGCAGCTTTAGCAATTGATAACCGCTATGCAGATATTCAATTTTTACAAGACAACCTTTGGGGAGAAAAGTTAATTGAAGATACCCGCAAGTTTTTGAACAATCCGCAAATACAGGAGATGGTCTCTAACTTTAAGGATTCACCAGCAGAAGGGAAATCAGAACTTCCCCCTTTACCTTAGATGTGAGCTTAAATGAAATAGTATTGAAAAGGCAACGGGTAAAAGAAAAAGTAATTATCCTCGTTTACTTTGCCATATCAAACAGTAATATTTCACTGTCTTGACTATTTCCAGCGATCGCAATTTGAGCTTCATCAGTAACTGCTGCACCATCTCCAGCCTGGAGTAGTTTTTCGTTTAGCAACACTGCTCCTTTTGCTACCTGTAGCCAGACTACGCGGTCATTTTTGATTTCGTGAGTTAGGCGATCGCCAGGAGTTAAGCTAGCTAGATAAAGATCTACATCTTGATGAATAGTTACAGAGTTGTCTCGCCCATCTTTTGAGCCTACCAATTTTAATTTGCCTTGTTTTGCTTCAGGGGCAAATTTTTTTTCTTCATAGCTAGGTTTCAAGCCTTTTTGCTCTGGCACAATCCAGATTTGTAGCAAATGAACAAGCTCGGTGTTTGAAGCATTGAATTCGCTGTGTCTAACCCCTGTACCTGCCGACATTCGCTGCACGTTTCCTGGGCGAATTGTTGAACCATTGCCCATACTGTCTTGATGTGCCAATTCTCCTGAGAGGACATAAGAGATAATTTCCATATCTTGATGTCCGTGAGTACCAAAACCTTTACCTGGTATTATTTTGTCTTCATTAATTACTCGTAAGCTGGCAAAACCCATCTGTTGTGGATCGTAATAGTTGCCAAAAGAAAAGCTATGTTTGCTATCTAGCCAGCTAAAGTTGGCTGTACCCCTTTGCGCTTGAGGACGAATTGTAATCATCTGGTTTGACCTCCTTTTTAAGCTTATATAAATATTATGAATTAGATTGAAATAAAAGACAATAAGATATTTAATAGACATATTGTATCTATTTCTTCTACAATCTATGGATAAGTTTGCCAGTATGGAAGCCTTTGCTCAAGTAGTACGCTCAGGTGGTTTTGCTGCTGCGGCGAGAAAGATGGGCGTATCCCGTTCAACTGTAAATAAACTAGTAATCAACTTAGAAAATGAATTAAAAGTACAGCTACTACAGCGCAGCACTCGTCAGGTTAATCCTACACCCGCAGGACTAGCTTTTTATGAACGATGTGTTGATATATTAGCGGAGGTGGAAGCAGCAGAAATTGCTGTATCGCAGCTACAAACTGAACCAAAAGGAACGCTAAAAATTAATGCGCCTATGTCCTTTGGCACTTTACATTTGAGTAAAGCGATCGCCGAATTTATGGCTCAATACCCAGATTTGCAGGTACAGTTAACTCTAGACGATCGCTTTATCGATCCAATTGCCGAAGGATACGATCTAACCATTAGAATTGCCCAACCTGAGACATCTCCCAGCCTGGTATGTCAGGCGATCGCCCCCATATTCAGAGTTCTATGTGCTTCTGGCGACTATCTCAAACGCCATGGAGTACCTAACCATCCTTTAGAGTTAAGGGAGCATTCGTGTCTGCATTATGGGCAGATAATAACAGGAAACCAATGGCAATTAATTAACAATAAGCAAGAGTATCAGGTGACAGTTAAGGGCGTATTGTGTTCCAACAATGGCGAGGTATTAAAAGATGCAGCCGTTAAAGGTTTGGGTATTGCTTTGTTGCCCACCTTTATTATTAAACCAGAACTAGAGGCAGAAACTCTGGCGCTCGTCTTACCTGACTATCAACCACCAGCAATTTCTCTCTGCCTCATATATCCTTTAAATCGACATTTGAATACTAAGATCAGACTATTCACTGAGTTTTTTAAGCAACATTTTGAGGATAAATAGTTAAATTGACTGCTCACCGCCAATTACGAATCGGTGATTCTAGCTCTTAGCCTTTAGCTACCTTCGGATATAGCGCAGTTTGATTAGTTTCAAATAGCTACGCCTATTTTTGAAAAGGAATGCTTTACTCAGAATTAGAAAAACATCCCTTATCGTTTCAAATAAGCTCGCGCCATATAAAAACAGGCAATGCTTTTTCCATCTATAGGTTCTCCTGCTAAAATAGCTTGTTCTAATTCTTCTTCCGTCATTAACACTACCTCCATATCTTCATCTTCGTCTTGCTGGGGTGGTGTTTCTAGCTTTTCTAAATCCTGCGCTAGAAAAGCATAAATATATTCATCAGAATATCCAGGGGCAAGGATAAATTTGCCCATATCTTGCCAGGCATTTGCTCGATATCCTGTTTCTTCTTCTATTTCTCGTTTGATTGTCTCAAATGGAGACTCGTTAGCTTCTACTGTCCCTGCGGGAAATTCTAATAGTCTGCCATTAACAGTAAAGCGATATTGTTTGACTAAAACAAACTTACCATCTGAGGTTACAGGCACGGCTAAAGCTCCCCCAGGATGGCGGATACATTCCCATTCTCCCTCAACGCCGTTAGGTAAAAGCAGTTTGGTTACTTCGTAGTCAAATTTACGACCTTTATAAAAAAGTTTTTGCTCTAGAATTTCTGGTGGTTCGTTACCTACAGACATAGTTACATCTTGTGCCAATTATCTTTGTTCATAACAACTGTATCAAGCTTTTAGCTTTTAGCTCTTAGCTCTTAGCTTAATAATCAACTAGTTTATTGCTGTTTTTCTTGATAAAAATAGTGTTAATCAGGTTCATGAAGTAAAAAATCAGCCAGTCCTAAATATCTAATTCCTTGCGGGGTAATTTTAAAACGGCAGGGCAAAACTTCAACTCCTTGGATTACAGCTTCACGGAGTAATTCACCATATATAGGATCGCAGCGATCGCTCGGAGCGAAAACATCACAGTCACTACGATTAATAAAATATAGCATTACTGGTTTTGCTTCGGTTACTAAAGCAGTCAATTCTTTTAGGTGCTTTTGTCCGCGAAGGGTAACTGTGTCGGGAAATAAAGCTACATTATCGGTACTTAGGGTAACGCTTTTAACTTCGAGATATATTGGTAGTTGGGTATCTTCTCCCGTCAGCAAAAAATCAACTCGACTTTTTTTATCCTTGCCATAGGGAACTTCTGAACGCACGTAACTATATCTAGATGCCAATTCAGGAAATAGATTTTGCTCTAAAGCAAGTTTAATCACCCGATTAGGCATTGCTGTATTAATTCCTACCCAGGCAGAGTTTACCGCAATCATTTCCCAGGTGTATGCTAGCTTGCGTTTAGGGTTATTATTTTTAGATACCTGGACTAAACTTCCTGGGGTACAGTTGCCCGTCATGGGTCCGGTATTGGGACAATGAGCCGTAATTATTTCTCCTGTGGCTAACTCAATATCGGCAAGAAATCTTTTGTAGCGTTTGATTAGTTTGCCTGGAAGAAGAGGGGAATATTGATATATTAGGCTCATGCTTAATTATTAAACAAAGACGAAGCTAATTTTATCAGTATTTATCAAAAAGAAGATCTTTTGTTCGAGTAGGATAAAGTCATAGTAATAAAGATAGTATTAGCACTGATTCATGCCCTCTGACAAGCATAATAAAACAGACATAAACATCATTACCGACTGCCGTAATATTGATAAATCGAAGCTTTCACCGATGTATCAACATTATGTTGAAGTGAAAGAAAAGTACCCTAATGCTTTGTTGCTGTATCGGGTTGGAGATTTTTTTGAATGCTTTTTTCAAGATGCTGTTACGATTGCCAGAGAATTAGAGCTAGTTCAAACCAGCAAGGAAGGGGGAAAAGAATTAGGCAGAGTGGCAATGACAGGAGTACCTCATCATGCCTTGGAACGTTACAGTACGATGCTGGTAGAAAAAGGTTATGCGGTGGCAATTTGCGATCAGGTAGAAGATGCTAGAGAGGCGACTGCTGAAAAACGGATGGTACGCAGAGAAATCCAAAAGCTGCTCACTCCTGGTACTTTGACTGATGATGGAATGTTGCAAGCGCGTCAAAATAATTTCCTGGCTGCCATTGTCGTTGCAGGAGAACATTGGGGTTTGGCTTATGCAGACATATCTACGGGAGAGTTTTTTACTAGCCAGTCCAGCGAATTGAGTTCTTTAACTTTAGAATTGCTGCGTTTACAGCCATCAGAAGTATTGTTACCCGCTAATGCCCCAGATGTTAGTGGTTTACTGCGCCCAGGTGAAAAATCTGAGTATTTAGCTGATTATTTGCCCGATAGCTTTTGTTATTCCTTGCGATCGCAACAGTCATTTACTTTAATTGAAGCTAGCCAAAGACTTAAGGATACTTTTGGGGTAAGCTCTTTAGAAGGAATGGGCTGTGCCAATATACCCCTTGGGGTTCGGGCTGCGGGTGGTTTATTGGAGTATGTCGAGGATACGCAAAAAGCTTATCAAGTGACCTTGCAACCCCTTCGCACCTATAGCTTGGCAGACTACTTAATTTTAGATCATCAAACTCGCCGTAATTTAGAGATTACCCAAACAATTAGAGACGGAACGTTTCACGGTTCTTTACTTTGGGCATTAGATCGCACCAGTACGGCAATGGGCGGTAGGGCGTTACGCCGTTGGATACTGCAACCTTTGATTGATATTAAAGGCATTGGCGCAAGACAAGACACAATTAAAGAACTGGTGGAAAATACCTCTATGCGTCAGGATTTACGCTCAATGTTGCGTAAAATATACGATATTGAAAGATTATCGGGTAGAGTTGCTTCTGGCACGGCTAACGCGCGGGATTTGCTGGCTTTATCTGAATCTTTGATTAAATTAAGCGATTTATCGGCGATCGCCTCTTTTGGTTCTTCTCCCTATCTCAAAGCCTTACATAAAATTCCTCCAGAGTTGGAACAGCTTGCAGTATATGTAGTTGAGCGTTTAGTTGAATCTCCACCTCAACATCTTAAGGAGGGAGGAATTATTAAAGACGGTATTGATTCGCGGCTAGATGAAATTCGCCAGAGACTAGAAGATGATAAACAATGGCTAACAAACCTGGAAGTAACCGAAAGAGAACGGGTAGGTGTAGCTAATATAAAGGTGGGCTACAACAAGACCTTTGGCTATTACATTAGTATGCCCCGTTCCAAAGCTGCTCAAGCTCCAGATAACTATCAGCGCAAACAAACTTTAACCAACGAAGAAAGATACATTACTTCAGAATTAAAAGAGCGGGAAACCAGAATATTAACGGCAAAAGATGACTTAAATAATCTTGAATACGACATATTTACTGAGTTAAGATCTACTGTAGCCGAAAAAGCTCAAGAAATCCGTAGTATCTCCAAAGCCGTTGCTGCGGTTGATGTTTTAGCAGGTTTGGCTGAAGTTGCTGTTTATCAAAACTACTGTTGTCCCGAAATGGTTGCGGGGCGAGAGATCGAGATTGTAGAAGGTAGACATCCTGTAGTTGAGCAATCTTTAGGAGAAGGCTTTTTTGTTCCTAATTCGGCACAAATGGGCAATCCTCCCTTAGAAAAAGATCTAAATCGTCCCCACCCCCCCTTAAATAAGGGGGACACATCTCCAGATTTAATTATCTTAACTGGACCAAATGCCAGTGGTAAGAGCTGCTACATAAGACAAATCGGTCTAATTCAGCTAATTGCCCAAATCGGTAGTTATGTTCCCGCTACTGAGGCTAAATTAGCAATATGCGATCGCATTTTTACTCGTGTTGGTGCAGTAGACGATCTCGCCACAGGACAATCTACCTTTATGGTAGAGATGAACGAAACTGCTAATATCCTTAATCACGCTACCCCTAAATCTTTAATTCTCCTCGATGAAATAGGCAGAGGTACAGCCACTTTTGACGGACTTTCTATTGCTTGGGCAGTAGCAGAATACTTGGCAACAGATATCCAGGGAAGAACGATATTTGCTACTCACTACCACGAGTTAAACGAACTGGCTTCTATTTTGACTAATGTAGCTAACTATCAAGTAACGGTCAAAGAAATGGCTGATAAGATTATCTTTCTCCATCAAGTATGTGCAGGTGGCGCAAACAAATCATACGGTATTGAAGCAGGTAGATTAGCAGGTTTACCCTCTTCGGTAATTACCAGAGCCAGACAAGTTATGGGTCAAATCGAGAAGCATAGCAAGATTGCTCTAGGTTTACGCAAAGGCATCGAACAAATGCAGCCTCAAAAAAATGATAATGGTAAGACAATGGAACAGCTAGATATCTTTGAAGATTAAAAACTTAGCTTTTGCAGCAGTTAATCAACTTTAATGTAATAAAGTTGAACTAAAATACTTCCAAACTCGCTCTAATTCATTAATACTCATCTTTTATTCCTCATCCTTTAAAATTAGAGTATATTTAAAAAAAACAACATATCAATTTAGTATATCAATGGTTCGGACAAAATTTAATAGGTAACGAAAAATCAGTATTTTAGGCTTACTCTCGACTGAAATAATCAACGATAAATTGGGCTTTCCGAGCTTTTATCAAAACTGTCCGAACTATTGGTATATGTATGAGCATCTATTCTTCTAGCTTTCTAAACTATTGTTCATGAAAAGCAACTGCTATAAAAGACCAGGTTCATTTGCTGAAACAGTTCAGCTAGTAGAAAATTATGTTAGAGAAGAGATTGCCAAAGAGACCGAAAACAAGCAGCTTTTTTATCATACTCTTCACCATGCCTTAGCTGTTAAACGTCGAGCTAACCGTATTTTTGAGGCAATTGAGCCAACTCTAAAACCTAGTAAAACTGCTGATGAATTGGCAAGATTAAAAAGCTTAATGGATCTAAGCGCGATCGCTCATGATATGGTACAAGTTTTTGTGACCAACCAAGAAAAGCTTGAGCCTCGTAAACATCCAGTAGGCGTTAGCGAAACTGCTACTGCTAACAAGTTGATTGAATATATCCAAAATTTAAATCGTCAATTAAGCAGCTCTGAGCTTGATGCCTCATTTCTTTTTAAGGATACAGATATAGATATTGTTCGAGATGCAATTCTCGCCACAATTTGCGATCGCGATCCTCAAGCAGGTAAAGCTGACTATAGTTTTTCTCCCTATTCAATATATCAGCCCTATCTTTACGATTCTAAGCCAAAAATCTCTATTATTGGTAGCATAATTGCCTTGGCAGATCTTGGAGCATTGGCTATGGACGGAATTAAGCCATATATCCAAGACGGAATTTTAATTTTTATCGAAGATAATCTCGATCTCAAAGATCTGATTTTAAATAGTGAGATTACAGCTTATTTGCCAAGTGATCATCTTCAAGGCAATAATAAAATTGAGTTCAAAGCCCACGGTCTAAATAATTCGACAACTCAACTTGAACTAAATTGCCTCGATCTAGACTGCGATTTGATTAAAAATAGGTTAATTAGTATGACTCAATTTATGGTTAATCTAGCTAAGGAAAGATTTGCTAGACTAGAGTTAGAAATTGCCAGATTTACGCCTCAAGCTCGCCAGATTTTAACCGAGAAAATTTTCACTTATTTGAATGCAGAAAATATTAAGAAAATTGAAATGATAGTACCGACTGACGAAAAAACTAGTTTGTCTGAATTAATAAATTTTTTCCATTTATATTTGAATGAAAATATTTAATTTTTTATTTAATTTCAGGCGATCGCTATTACTGATTAGGATTAAAGACTTGAATAAAGATCGGTGTTGAAAATTTCCGAGCAAATTGCTATTCCCGACAACGAAATAGAAATCAAGGCGGTTCGCTCTCAAGGTGCGGGTGGTCAGAATGTTAACAAAGTTTCAACTGCTATACATCTGCGTTTCGACATTAAGGCATCTTCACTTTCTTATTTGCACAAGGATAAGCTTTTAAGACTAAAAGAGTCTAGAATCTCGAAAGATGGAGTAATTGTAATTAAAGCTCAACAATTTCGTACCCAGCAGCAAAACAGAGAAGATGCTCTTCAGCGACTCAAACAAATTATCAAAAGTGCATCAATTCGTAATAAAAAAAGAATATCAACTAAACCAACTAAAGGAGCTAAAAGAAAGCGATTAGAGCGTAAAACTAAACGAAGTCAATTAAAAGCACTAAGAAAAAAGGTTGACTATGATTAGCTTTTGAAAGCAGTGATTAATTTCACCATCTTTATGCTTAATCAGTTTTGCTACAAGTCCTTTATGTTGGCTAATCTATGAATACCTTCGGTAAGTTTTAGTCCAGTTAAGCTCGAATAGCCGAAGATAAACTCTTTTGTCGTAGTAGCTTGAAAATAATAAGGTTTAAGACTAATTATTCCTACTCCCACTCTATAGGCAGATTTGATAATCTCCTCTTCACTAAGTTGAGTATGTAATTGCACAATCAAATGAATTCCTGCATTTTCTCCTAAAATTGTGGCTTTTTCTCCCAAATAGTTATGAATAGCCGCAACTAATACTTGGCGACGCTGGTTATAAAAACGACGTATTCGGCGAATATGTCTTTCAAAATGCCCCTCGGTAATAAAATCTGTCAAAGCATATTGTTCTAACAAAGGAGTAAAGCGATCGCATAACCATCTTGCTTGGCAGACAATAGGTACTAATGCAGGTGGTACTACCAAATAACCGATTCGTAAGGAAGGAAAGAGAATTTTGGAAAAGCTACCAATATAAACTACCGAGTCATTACGGTCTAAGCTTTGTAGCGCGGGAATTGGACTTTCATCATAGCGAAACTCGCTATCGTAATCGTCTTCTAAAATTAGCGTACCAGTTTTCTGCACCCATTCTAATAAAGCCAATCTTCGAGATAAAGATAAAACTACTCCTGTAGGAAATTGATGGGAAGGTGTAGCGTAAAGCAGTTTAAATTTTTGAGTGCATTGGTTTAAAACATCTACCTTTAAACCTTTTGTATCGACAGAAATTGGCTGAATTTTGGCTTTTTGTCCTAAAAAACATTGACGAACGCTAATATAACTAGGTTCTTCTACTGCAACCCAATCTCCAGGCTGAACGAACAAGCGCGTCATTAAGTCCAGTCCTTGCTGAGAACCATTGATAATAATAATTTGCTTTGCATCACAGCTAACACCGCGAGAACGAGCCAGATAATCAGCGATCGCACTTCTTAAAGGTAAATATCCCGCAGGATCGTAGGTGTAGTCAAATACTGCTGGATCATAGTGACAGTGACGAGACAGCAATTTGCGCCAAATTTTAACGGGAAACTGTTCTGTAGCAGGATTACCATAGCGAAAGCTAATTGCGGCAACTGGTTGTAATGCTTCAGAGTTATCTGTTTTAATCAAGCTGTGTCCATAATCAGATAGAGAAGATAAAAATTGAAAATTATCTTGTGGCGATCGCTCTTTTGGTTGTGTTTGTAACCAATCGTCTGGTAATTGAGAACAGACATAAGTACCCGAACCTGGTTGAGTTTCTAAATACCCTTTACTGGTTAACTGTTCGTAGCTTTGGGTAACGGTAATGCGAGATATCCCTAGTAACTCAGCCAAAGTACGGGAAGAAGGTAGCTTTTGCTCTGGTTTGAGTCTTCCTTGCAAAATAGCTTGACGTATCTCTTCAGCAACTTGCAAGTACAAAGGAATAGCAGAATCGCGATCAAGGGTAATGACAAAATGCATATTAACAATAGTTCGGACAGTTTTGAAAAACTAGAAAAAAGCCATCCATTTTATTTAAGGTAAAAGTGTTGAAAGATTACCGTGAAATGGATAGCGTTAAAACAATTATACAAAGCCTAATGTCTTCAGTGGGCGATTTGACA
>JBBSPC010000145.1:0-11205 GCA_038259125.1 Chroococcales cyanobacterium
TAACAACGGCTCAATAATTTTCCACTCTTTATCTGTCAAATCGCTTGAATATCCCATTTCTTGCCCCAGCTTACTTAAATTTCTCTACTTTGCCTTGATTCTACGCGATCGCCCAAAAGATCTCAAATGGATTCTATATGGGATGGCATATGTACCAAATGTCCCGAACCAAGAACTAGATTACCTAAGCGATCGGCTACTGCGATCGCTTGTTCTGGCTTGACTGCTTCTACTGCATGGATGTAAAAGTGATTTGCCCCTGGATGATTGGGTTCTTGTTCAAGAATAGATTCTAGAGTATCAAGAACTTTTTGAGCTTCTGGTTTTGGTTCTTGTTCTTTTGTCCAATAGTCCCAAGGCATAGTATCCATCAGGGCTTCGGCATAGATGGTAGCTGCATCCAGGTCATCAGGATATTGCTGAGTAACCTTTTCCATTGCTTCAGCATAAGCCAGATCTAAAGCACTACGATCTTTTACAGGCTTATCTGTATACCTTTTTGCTAGCGCATTGATGTACGCTTGTTCTGATTTAGTGCTGTTGTCTGCTAATTTAACTGCCTGTTTCATAGCTGCATAGGATTCGGGAACCGCATCATCTTCCATTTGAGCATTAATATTAGGACCCAAAACATAAGCTAAACCCCAATTACACATTGCACATTCAGGATCTAATTTAATTGCTTCGCGAAAAGAACGGGCAGCCTCGGCATGATTAAAACCATAGGCTAGAACCAAACCTTGATCGAAATAACGTTGAGCTTGAGTTGATTTTGTCGAGATTTGATGGTGATGATCTCCCATGCCTGTAAACAATGGTGCAGTGGGTTGCATTACCTTACCCGATGTCGAACTAAACCAGCCAATACTGACTGTAAATACCAGGCTAATTATAAAAATTTGCAGACGTTTCATGTCTTTTATCTCAATTACCTCTTTTTGTAGGAAGTAAAATATTGTTTTGTTTTAACTAATTTGCTAAGTAGACAAAAACTTGAGAGAGTGAAAGAAGTTAGTTTCATTGTCTTCAAGATTAAGGAATATATGACGCAAATAATCGAAGCCATAACGAAAAACACTCTGCCCGTGCTTTTTAATTTTGATTGGTTTTTGCTCATGAAGCCATTTACCAGTGGGCATATACGGATATTCTCCTGACTTAATTCATACTTCTGTTTACTATCTACGTTTGATATTAGTTTGGTAAAATGGCTATGAATCTCATAAAACTCATAAAAAAACTCATAAAAAGTTGCAAAATCATAATCCCGATCTTGCGTAGCAAGCGAGCTTTGCTAATTGCAGTCAACAAAAATTGGTAGAACTACCTTTTATGTTTGATTGCTTTTTACTGTCGCTTTAACAACTTGATTAAAATTGTGATCCGAGATAATGAGCCACAAAATAAAAGACTGGAATCGCAAACAGCAAACTATCGAACTTATCACCAAACAAAGCTTCTATTGATTTAGAGCCTAAAGAATTACTAGCTCTACCTACATGAGGGCTAGCCCTTTGTGCTGTTTTCTAATTCTGTCGAACTCACGTTAAATAAAGATTGATTTATAAATACGGTTCTGGACTTTTAGAGTTCCCTGTTGCTTAACTACTAGCCCCGATAAAAGCAATTCTCTTTCCTCTGCACTATCAACGGCAACTATCTCTCCCTGCTGCAAAATTTGGCGATAGAGTTCTAGTAGTCTGTCGGATTGTTTACTTTTGAAAAGGCGATCGCGAATAGTTCTTAGATGTTCAGGTTCATCCTGAGATTCCCAATTGGCAATAATTTTGGTTCGTACTAAGTTTTCAATCCATTGAGCTTCAGTATTAGTAGGAATTGAAGATGAATCGCTGCGAATTAGTTTACACAGCTTTTGGGTGAGAAAAGGCTGACCATTTGTCCAAGCCAATGCTTCTTTTAGTACTGTTTGAGGATTACTTACTTTCTCACTCAATCCTTGCAGTAAGGGTTGTGCTTCGTGCTTTTTGAAGCCCTCTAATTGGATTGCCTGACCAATATTAAAAGGAGTTGTCTGAATGTCGTTCATTAAATCTGAGGGGGTAGCAACGCCAAAAAAAGCAAAGGTCAAACGTTGATACTCCGAATTGATGCTGCGCTGATTATAGCAGGAGCGAATCAAAGCAAAAAAATCATTTACTGGAAAATTTAAGCCCAAAACGCTATCAATTTCATCGATAAAAATTACGATATTTTTAGGAGAATCGTCGTCTTGTTGAAGTAAAACTTCTTCAATAAATTGACTCAATCGCTGTACGGGAGAAACATCTTCTCGCTCTTTCCACCATGTTTTTAAATTGACTTTTCTCAGCAAGCCGAAACTGCGCCATAGCTCGACTGTCAAGCCTTTGTACCATTGCTCAGGGGTAATATTTTCGCTGCCAATGCGAGTGAGATCGATCGCCCCGCAGATATATCCATCGTGTTGAAAGTGGTGCATCATCCGCACCATCAGGCTAGACTTGCCCATCTGCCGAGGATTGAGAACATAACAAAACTCCCCCCGGTTCAAAGCTTTATATAGACGACGATCTGCCGATCGCACTACATAAGTAGGAGCATCCATCGGTAAACTTCCCCCTACCTGATAGTCAAAGGTAGCATCTGGTTCGGCACTTTTAAGTAACTCGTTTTCAAACAGCAGTTGAGCTTGGGTGGCTTTGAGAATTTCTAAGGTTTGAGACAGTTCTTGAGTACGCTCAAAGACTTTTTGTTCTAGGGTGCGGTTAGCAGAGGCTAATTCGTCTTTTGCCTGTTGCAGGGCAACATTCTTGAGTTTAAGCTCATGGGTAAACTGAATCCGTTCTGCTTCTATATGTTTACGTTCGGTGATATCGGCAAAAGCAGCGATCGCATATTTAATCTTGCCTGTTTCATCAAAAATTGGTGTAGCAGAAACTTCCAGGGGCATAATTTTATGAGGCAAATGAAGTTCAAGATCGTCTTTTTTGATTGTTTCACCAGCGATCGCGCGGGCAATGGGCAATTCTGCTACTGGGTATAGTTGTTCTGTGCCAGCTTGATATACTCGATAAGCTTCTGACAATTGTTCAGTTTTCACGTCATAAGAGGCATTGCTGTCTTGTCCCAACTTCTTGGCTATTTGATTGGCATAGTAGGTTTGTCCAGTCAGATCGTGAACCGATACGCCCACGGGCATGGCTTCTAAAAATTGAGCGAGTCGGCTTTGATTTTCCTGTAACTCGGTATAGAGTTTGGCATTGGTAATAGCGATCGCTGCTTGGCTAGATAAAACTTGGAGAATTTCCAGTCTTGACTGGGTAAAAGCGCCTACGGTTAAATTATTTTCCAGATAGACAATGCCTCTGAGTTGTCCTCGATCTAGCAGTGGAGTACATAACAGAGATTTGGTTTGATGAGACTTGATATAAGGATCTTGGGTAAAATTGCCCTCTCTAGCAGCATTATTTTTGAGAACAGTTTGTTGGGTACGAACAACATAGTTGATAATCGATTTAGGAAGGTAGCCTTTGATCGGGATCGACTTTAAAACACTAACGTTCTCTCGTTCCACCGATCCAGAAGCTTCAATCAACAGTTTTCCTTGAGTTTCTAAGACTAAGTAGCCAACCTGCGCCCCAGCATTCTCAATCAAAATTTTCATCAAAGCAGCCAGTAGTTTATCCAAAACTATTTCACCAGAGATAGTTTGAGATGCCTTGATAATGGTGGCTAGATCTAAGATTTCTCCCGAACGAGTCTTGGTATTGGTTGTTCTCAGGCTGTCTGCCATTGAAGCAGTAGCCGAGGATTTTACTAATAGCTGGGAGTATTTGGCTTGCAAATCCTCAACCTTTGCTGTTGCTCCCCAAAGAGAATAAAGATAGCGTGCTTCATTGATGTAGATTTGGGCAATTTTAACCTTACCCCAGTCTAGATAAAATCTGGCTGCCAGTTCATTAGCTAGAGCTTCTTCATTAAGATATTTGTTTTTCCTAGCTTCAGCGATCGCGCGATCGTAAAAGTCCATTGCTTTGATATAAGAACCTTGAATTCGATCTTGTTCGGCTTCTAATAAATAAAATTTATGCAAATAATTGCTCGGCGCACTATCTGCCCACTGCTGTATCTTCGTTTTACGGGCAGAAACTCTTGCCAATATTTGCTGTTGCTGGGAAATTGAAACAGAAAAATAAATGGCGAGGTGAGCCAAAGAATCATAAAAATAAAACAGAGGCACAAGTAAGGTTGCTGTTGCCCCATCTAAATATTGTTCGGCTTTAATCGCGTTTTCTACTGCCTGATGATGTTTTCCAAACAGACAACATAAGTGTAATTTGTTAACGTATAAAGCGCAAAGCCCATAGCGATCGTTTGCCGACTGGTGAAGGGGTAGCATGATTGATTCATCATAAAGCTCCCCAAGCAAACGGCAGGGCTTTTTTGAGGGAACGATTAAGTTTAAAACAGCCTGACCGTATATCTTCAGATAATTCAGGGTATTTTGTTGTTTGAGTTTAGCAAAAGCGCGGTCATAAGCTGCTATTTCTGATGCTAATTGAGTGAGTTCTTTGCCGATAAAAGCCGAATGAAAGCAATAGAGATAGGCACAGGTAGTTCCATAGTATAAATCTCCCATTTCTAAGCCAATTTGATAGGCAGATTGCAGGAATGCTAATGAGTTGCTAACTGGTTCTTTCCAGATACTAATTGCCGTAGAAAAGACAGCAATTATTCTCGGTAGAAGTTCTGATGTTTGTAATTCATCAGCAAGATCTAACGCCAACCGTCCAAATCGATAGCCTTTTTCAAGCTCATCTAATACACCACAGAGGATTAGCCCGTAATTGACATAGGTAAAGGCAGATAGAGAAGTATTCCCATATTGAATAGACAAGTTAACCTGTTTAGCTATTAGTATGGGCAACAATTGAGGGGCAGCAATAAAGATCGAAGAAAAGCTAGAACTTGCTATCTTCATCACAGCTAGTTTTTCTGAATCCCTCATTGGCGGTAAATTAACTAGATCCTCAATTTGTTTACCAGCTAAATTTGTTTGAGTTTTTGCCAGTTCTTGTTGAATGTCAAATAGCTGGGGAGATTCTGGCAAAGTGAACTCTAAATTTTTCAGTACAGACAGAGCTGTTTGAATCGCTTTTAAATCTTGATTTTGTGCCTGGTAGGCTTCGAGCTTGACTTGATATACTTGGACTCGATCTAACAAAGTCTGAGCCTGTTGCAGCACTTCTGAAGCGAAATGCTCCATCTGCTCAAAATCGCCACCCAAATAAGCTACCTCTGCTGCTTCTGAGTATAAAGCGAGGATCAGATCGTAGTTAGTCTGCCAACTCTCGTCTACTAAAAATTCTTGACCAATTTTAAAATATTTGAGTGCTGCCTCATAAGCGTTGGCTGCCTTGGCTTTTTGTCCTGCCAGTAAGTTTAGTTGAGCAATTTCATTTCGCTTTGGGCGATCGCTAATTAACCGATATCCTAAATTAAGGTGATCGATAAATTGAAAAATCTTTTCGGACAACTCCTCTGGTTGAGTATTCTCCCAAAGTAGACGACCTATTTTGAGGTGAATCAATAGCTTTTGGGCTTCATCAATTAAAGCATAAGCCCCTTGTTGAAGGCGATCGTGTCCAAATTTATAATCTTGAATCAATAGTTGCCCGTCTAATTCTGATAAAGGAATAATTAAACCTGCATTAATTGCTGGGGTTAGATGCTCAAAAACCGATCCAGGGGATTTCTCGCAGATAATTGAAATGGTATTGAGGTCAAATTCTCCACCAACACAAGCTGCTAAACTCAATATCTCTTGGGTAGACTGAGGCAGTTTCTGCATTTTGTCCATCATAAACTTGACTAGATTATCAGTACTGCCGATCCTTTCTATCTGTTTGAGATCCCACTGCCAAGATCCTTGGGGATTCTTAGCTTCACCCAGAGAATACTGAGCAGCATTGAATACTAGCAAATTATCTGTGTAGATACTTTTGAGAAATTCATTCACAAAAAAAGGATTGCCATTGGTTTTTTGCCAGACTAATTGCGCCAGCGATCGCACGTACTCCCTAGTACTGTTGAGGGTATCTGCAACTAACTCCTCGATCTGATTGACAGCTAAAGGCTTTAAGCTAATTTGATTGACTATTGCCCCCTCCCGACGTAATTTATTGAGGGTAATAGTTAGAGAATGAGCCGAATCGATTTCATTATCTCGATAAGCTGCAATCAAGAACAAATAATTAAGCTCGGTATCCATCATGATTAGCTCAATTAACTTGAGACTAGCAGAGTCGACCCACTGCAAATCGTCGAGAAAAATAACTAGCGGGTGCTTAGAGTCACAAAAGACGCGAATAAAGTTTTTAAAGACCAAATTGAAGCGATTTTGGGCTGCTGTTGCTGCTAATTCTATAATCTCTGGCTGCTTGCCAATAATTAGTTCTACTTCGGGAATAACATTAATAATTACTTGACCATTTACTCCCAAAGCAGTTGACAGCTTTTTGCGCCAGCGATTAATTCTTGTCTGGCTTTCACCCAAGAATTGTTTGACTAAATTAGTTAAGGCATCGACAATAGCAGAATAAGGAGTATTGCGCTGAAATTGGTCAAATTTACCAGAGATAAAATAGCCTCGTCTTTCAGTGATCGGTTTATAGATTTCTTGCACTAAGGTTGTTTTCCCCACACCAGAATATCCCGTAACCAGCATTAGTTCAGTTGGAGATGAATTTAATTCTGCTGCTACTCTGGCAAATGCTGCTAATAGCTTAGAAATTTCTGCTTCTCTACCATAGAGCTTTTGGTGAATCTCAAAACGATCGACCAAATCTTGAGTAGCGATCGCAAAATTGTCTATTTTTCCTGTAGTCTCTAATTGTCTTTGACATTCTTCTAGATCTACTTGAACGCCATTAGCACTCTGATATCCATCTTCAGCAGCTTTTGCCATCAGCTTCATCACTACATTAGAGATGACTAAAGGAATATTGGCATTAATTAGATGGGGAGGTAATGGTTGTTTTGCTAAATGACAATGGACTAACTCTAGTGGATCTTTAGTCTCAAAAGGCAATTGTCTGGTGAGTAGTTCGTAGAAGGTGACTCCCAAAGAATAAAGATCGGTACGATAATCTAGACTACGATTCATTCGTCCCGTTTGTTCGGGAGAAATATATGCCAACGTGCCTTCTAGTAGGTTGGGACTTTTGAGACTAGGATTTTCCTGCTGAAGTATGGTAGCAATGCCAAAATCAATAATTTTGAGTTGTCCTGTTGTCGTGTTAAAAACAATATTGGCTGGGTTGATATCTTTGTGAATAACTTTAGCTGCGTGAATCTTGCCTAAATTTTCAACCAACTGAATTCCAATCGATAAGAATTCTGGCAAGGTCAAGGGTTTTTCTTCAATCCATTTCTTTAAAGATGTAGCACCAAAATCTTCGAGAATAATGACTAAAGTTCTCCCATAAGGTTCTAAACCATAAGCTGCGATCGCCCCATCGAAGTTGAGACTGCAAATAATCTTATATTCCTGCCTGTAACGAGCAAGTTCTTGAGCAGTAGGATAGTCTTGTTTTAGTACTTTGAGAATAACAGGCTGATTATCCGAGAAGCGAATCCCCTGATAGACTTCTGAGTTAAAGCTTTCGTAGATTTTGGTCTGAACTTGGTAGCCAGTCAAAGTTATCATGATAAAATTCCTCAACATTAGTCATAAAATTCCGTACGAGCGAGGCATTCCTTAAATCAGCAATCCCCCTACATCGAAGAATCAATTTACTTTTCGATTGAGAATGTCACTGCGCCGATTAACAAAAAATTCATAAGGAACTTTGACCATGCTTCGCATAGCACACAAATATCTATTCACATTGTAATGAGATTCTCTAGGGCTAACTTGCTTGAAATAGTCTGAATGCAAGGTAAAGCCAAAATTGACTGTTTTTGGTAGATGAAGTTTGGCAATAGGTCCTTGATTAAGACAATCTGCATCAAACAGCCAGACTTGAGAACCTTCGGGAGCAAAAACGGTAGCAAATATATATCCTTTTTCGTCTTGAGGAATAAATTGAACGCTGTCCAAAATATAATCTTGAGGACAAACATAAAAATCAAGTAGTTTCTTGCCCAAATCAGACAGAGGAGTGTCGGGATTTTGTGATTGTTCTATTTTAATTTGCTGAGTAAGTTCTTGCCAATTTTTAGCTAGAGGGACTTTTGCTAAAACTGAAGGAAGATCGTCTTTGGGAAGTTGCTTGTCGGTGAGAATTCTATTTTCATGATCGCGGAAACTAAGATATTGACGGCGACAGATCAAATCTTGATGATACCCAGCGTAAATTTGATAGATAGCAGAGTACCCTTTAGGGTCAAAAAGCTCTCGCGGATCTGCGGTATGTAGCATGGTTGCAAACCAACCTGGATGGATAAACACTTCTTGTTCGATTAGTTGAGCGTCTTGAATTATTACTTTACGCAGTACACCAGGGTCAAAAGCAAACATCCAAGGTATGCCATAATATTCAGTCGTATAGCGATCGCCACTAAAGTGTTTAACATCGTTGGGTTTTATGGCTTCAGTTAAACTAATGGTTGCTTGCTGTACTGCCACACAATAAATTTTCTGCTCAATCTGATGATAGTTGCATAAGAAGTGATAGCTATCGCCGTCAAAAGTTATCAGACGTGACGGGACAGATTCTGCTTTTTCTGTCAAATCTCGACGGTTGACTAGATAAATTTGCGTTTTTGGATAAGCCTGTTGAGGCGCAACTTTTACTCCCAATAACGTTGCTACCCCCATCTGGAAAGGCATATCGGGAATCATAATTGACTCTTGGGTAACGATCGTCGTATGGGCTGTGCCATCAAGGATTGCGCCTTCTACTTGCCAGTGTTTTAAAGTGCCTTCCCCATCCCAAAGAGTAATATACGGTTCACTAATCATATCGGTAAACAAACTTCCTGGACGGAGTTCTGACTTGAATTCACAGCTAATTAGTTCTTTAGTTTGAGGATCGTAGAAAGGGTGTGCCGTATTTGCCACCAAAGGAAAAAATGAAAGAGGAATAGAAACAATATGTTCGTCAAAGTAGCCTACAGGCGTGATGGTTTCAAGGGTCACTGGATCTACTTCCCAATAACGTCCTGCATCGGCGGTGAGAATTAGCCTTCCATCCATATTGACCATAGCTGTGTTAGCTATTTCCGCGATGCCAATCAGACCCAGCCTGGCGGGAAAAAATGCTTCGGGCAGTAGTTCGCTGAGTGGCGACTGTATTGAATGCCAAAAACTATCCCAAGTGTTTAATTTTTTGCTGTGGACTTCAATTTTTTTCTGTTGAGGCTGAAGATCCCACCTGATGATTACACCTTCACCAGCAAATAAATGGCGATCGTTTTGTCGATGGCAAGGAGCAACAATAAAAACATGACCCAATAAATTCTCTGGCCAAACTCCCTCAATCTTGGCATATTTACACAAGCTAGTTGAATTGACAGAACTGCGAAACTTACTAACATCAACTAACATAACAGATACTCCTAAAGTCTCTAAGAATCTAAGCAGTGAAAAAAACTTCAATTATCTTCATCAAATACGTGTGTAAGACTTTATTTATGCCTCTTTATTAATCTGTAACTCAATTAATACTTGTATTTGAGATCTGAATTTCATCTTAGTTTTACTTTTAGTATTCCAATCTCATAAAGCTCATAAAAAAACTCATATATCCCTACTTATAAGCGTATTTTCGCTGATTTTATCCAGTGCTATTCCTTCTCTTCCAGAAAATTTATTCTCTATATGCGGAAGTGCGCCTTTGTGACTTACTCGTAGCGGTACTAGTTTTTTACTGTTGTTTTGCTTAAATCAACAAACTGATTCATAAATTTGCGGTCAATATAGTCTTTAAGCCACCAAAACAAAGTAGATCGCCAGCCAAAATTAGACCAAGATGCGATCGCCTGATGATCTCCTGTCCCAATCAAAGCCAAGTATTTTTCTTGAGGAATATAAGCCTGTAGCGGTTTACCTGTGAGTATATTACGCCAGTTATCTACAAGAGGTTGTCCTTGACGCACCGCAAAGACTCCTGCTTTAGGACGTTTGTGGTTAGTCATAGTAGCAATATCTCCCGCAGCAAAAACTTGGGGATGAGATACAGACTGAAGAGTATCTGTAACTAAAATAAAACCTTGCTTATCGGTAGTCAGATTCGATTCTTCGATCCAGTTTGGTGCAGTAGCTTGAGTTACCCAAAATACATGAGTGTACTTGATGCTTAATCCCGATTCGCAAATAACCTCATCTGCTAAAACTCCGACAACGCTTTCTTGTAAATGCAGCTTAATATCCCGTTGTCGAATAATTTTGGCTAGCTGATTACTTACCCAATTATTATGACCAGTCAGTAATTGTTGACCACGGTGGATCAAATGGATTTCTAAATTATTTTGTCCCCCTTCTTTTAAACAAGTCTGCATATTTAAAGCCAACTCCACACCTCCCGCGCCACCGCCGACGATCACAATAGACAATTGTTCGGGATCAGATATGGCTTCTTGTTTGAGCCTGTACCAAGCATCAAGGAATACAGGGACAGGTTTGGCAGGAATAGCGTAATCCTTGGCACCAGGGACGGTAATAGTTTGGGGAGTGCTGCCAATATCTAAGGACAAATAATCAAATTCAAGCTGATGATGTTCACAAATAATTTTATGGTTATCTACATCCAGACCAATTGCCCGATCAATAATCAGCTTTGCACCAGCAAATTTAGCTAGACGACCCAAGTCAATATGGGTTTGATCGTAGCTATAAAAACCCGCCACATGACCAGGAAGCATCCCTGAATAGGGCGTTTTTTCGACATCGCTAATCAAGGTTAAATCTATATCTGGCAAAGGATTTAGTCCCCATCGTTTTAAGGCGATCGCATGGGAATGTCCACCACCTATTAAAACTAATTTCTGATTCATGGGAAGTAGGTAAGAGTTAAATAAATGATGTTACGCATTTAATTTAACTGCTGTAGTTGGTGAGGGGGAGACTAGGGGAGTTATAGCCTCACAAGGGTAGGTTTTTTAGAATCAAGAAGAATCAGAGAAAGCCAAATCGCTGAAATGAAATGACTTAGAGGCAAAGGAAACAGACGACCAAAAGAGATGGACTGAGCGTTGAGTAATTGCGCTACCAGAGTTAACAAA